>JAJEAV010000024.1 GCA_022822625.1 Gammaproteobacteria bacterium
CCAGTCGCTCGAGGAGCGTTGCCGGTGCCAGGAGGCCAGCCCGGGTCGTCTGGACCGGATATGTCACCCTGGCAAACTACGCCAGGCCTGTGAACTGTTCCTCGAAGCCAGCCCGGAACGCTTCGATCCCGACCTGCATCCGGACAGGACTTTTGTATGAGAGGAAGATGGCGGGCCCGGAGGGATTCGAACCCCCGACCACCTGGTTCGAAGCCAGATACTCTATCCAACTGAGCTACGGGCCCGCATGCCAGATTATAAACCAGCCAAAGCCGGTTCATTCAAGCAGATTGCGCAATATTTGATTGACCTGCCCGGGGTCAGCCTTGCCATCCGTGGCCTTCATGACCTGACCCATTAGATATCCAAAAACCTTCTGGTTACCTTCCCGATATTGCCGGACTTGTGGGGCATTGGCATCAAGTACTTCTCCAACCACCCGCTCGATCTCACTGCTGTCAGTGATTTGCCTGAAGCCCTTGCTCTCGATAATGGCATCAACGTCTGACGGATCATTTGCCAGATGCATCAGAACCTCCTTTGCCATTTTTCCGGAGAGGGTCTTGTCGGCCATATGATCCAGTAAGGCGGTAAATCGATCACTGTCGACCGGGGAGTCGGAAATCTCAATGTTTCGTTCGTTGAGCAGGGCAGTCAGTTCGCCATTTATCCAGTTCGCTATGGTTTTCGGATCACTCCTTGATCGTTCACAAACCCGTTCGAAAAAATCTGCAGTATCCCGGTCCCGAAGAAGTTTCTCGGCGACAGGTGGGGATAGAGAAAATTCCTGCTCATATCTCGACTTTCGGTGATTCGGCAACTCAGGCAAATTGGCTCGAACCTCTTCAATGAATTCGTCATCCAGTATCATCTCCGGCAAGTCGGGGTCAGGAAAGTATCGATAGTCCTGGGCATCTTCCTTGCTTCGCATTGAGCGTGTCTCATCCCGCTCAGAATCATACAAACGAGTCTCCTGAATGATCATGCCGCCATCTTCCAGAACATCGATCTGCCGTTCAATCTCGAAATTGATCGCCTTTTCCACAAAACGAAAGGAATTAATGTTCTTTAACTCGGTACGTGTCCCTAGCTCTGGATTGCCCTTGGGTCGTATGGAAACATTGGCATCACACCGGAACGATCCTTCCTGCATGTTTCCATCGGAAACTTCAAAATACCGAACCAGTGCATGGAGTTTCTTCAGATACGCGACTGCTTCCTCGGCGCTGCGCATGTCCGGTTCCGAGACGATTTCAAGAAGAGGTGTGCCGGCTCGATTGAAATCGATTCCGGTCATGCCATGGAAATTTTCATGCACGGATTTTCCGGCATCTTCCTCAAGATGCGCACGGGTAATTCCAATCACCCTGTCTCCCGTCCCGGTTTCGATTGTCAGGCTCCCGCCACTCACAACAGGGTGCTTGTACTGGCTGATTTGATAGCCTTTCGGTAAATCAGGGTAAAAGTAGTTTTTTCTCTCGAAAACGGAACGTTTCTCTACCTTGGCGCCGATGGCCAGCCCAAAACGGACTGCTAGTCTGGCGGCTTCAAGATTCATGACCGGAAGAACACCGGGCAAGGCTATGCTTACTGGGCAAGCCTGATGATTCGCGTGGGCACCATATGCAATTGGGGCACCGCTGAACAGCTTGCTATCCGTCATCAGCTGGACATGAACCTCAAGTCCAATTACCGGCTCCCACTGCATCATGCGTATCCTTCCGGAATGCGTTGGTGCCAGTCCGTATTTAACTGATACTGATGGGCGACATTCAGAATCGTTGTTTCATCCAGATATTTTCCGATCAGGTGCAGGCCAATCGGAAGGCCCTGTCTGTCAAAACCGGCAGGGATGGACATTGCCGGCAATCCAGCGAGATTGGCCGAGTTCGTGAAGACGTCATTCAGGTACATTTGTACCGGGTCATCGGTTTTCAGGCCAATTGGAAAAGCAGTAGTTGGAGTAGTGGGTCCAACAATGACATCGCATTTTTCAAAAGCCCTGGAAAAGTCATCGGCAATCAGGCGGCGCAGTTTCTGTGCCTTGACATAGTAGGCCTCAAAATATCCGATTGACAACACATAAGCCCCAATCAACAGTCTGCGCTTGACTTCAGGGCCGAATCCTTCTGATCGGGTGGCTTCATACATTTCGATGATGTCGGTGTATTCAAATGTTCGGTGTCCATAACGAACACCATCAAAGCGGGCCAGATTGGAAGACGCTTCAGCCGGTGCCAGCACATAGTAGCAGGGAATGCCTGCGGCACTGTTTGGCAGGTCAATCTCAACCATTCTGGCTCCCAGCCCTTCAAGTACCGAGATGGATTCCCGGATGGCTTCAGCCACTTCTTCATCGACTCCATCAGTAAAAAACTCCTTGGGTAAGCCGACTGCCTTTCCAGCTATCGAGTCCGAAAGAGAGTTTGCATAATCAGGTACCGGCTGATTGATCGATGTGGAGTCCTTCTCGTCAAAACCACTCATGGCTTGCAGGACGTATGCACAGTCTTCCGACGTCAGGGCCATGATTCCACCCTGGTCCAGTGAAGAGGCAAAGGCAACCATTCCGTAACGGGACACCCTCCCATAGCTGGGCTTGATTCCGCTTAATCCACATAGTGCTGCCGGTTGCCGGATTGACCCCCCGGTATCCGTACCTGTTGCAACCGGTGCAAGCCTTGCAGCAACTACGGCAGCCGACCCGCCTGAACTTCCTCCCGGAACCCTTTCATGATTCCATGGGTTGCGGGTTGGTCCATAGTAGCTGTTTTCGGTTGACGACCCCATGGCAAATTCATCCATGTTGGCTTTTCCCAGCATGACCATTCCAGCCTGCTGCAGCCTTTCAACCAGGGTTGCATCATACGGTGAGATGAAGTTGTCCAGAATGCGCGATCCGCATGTCGTTCGTACATCTTTCGTGCAGAAGAGGTCCTTATGTACCAGAGGTATGCCAGTCAGCGGACCTCCCTCGCCTTTGGCAATTAACCTGTCGGCGTGGCTGGCTTGTTTCAGTGCCTGCTCTGAGGTGAGGGTGATGAATGCATTTAGATCTGCACAGGACTGTGAGTGCTCAAGCAATGCCCGAGTCAGTTCCACACTTGAATATTCCTTGCCCTTTAGAGCTCGTGAATGCTCTAGAGCAGTACGGCATTCCATGCTGCTACTCAACCACTCGGGGGACTAGATAAAGGCCGGAATCGGTAGCCGGTGCTCCAGACTGAAACTCCTTGTGACGATCTTTTTCTGTAACGATGTCCTTGCGCAATCGAAGTCTCATGTCCTGGGGATGTGACATCGGTTGAATATGACGCGTATCAATCTGATTCATCTGTTCAACCATGCTGATGATGTCATTTAGTTGCTCGGACAAGTCATCGGCTTCGCTTTCAGTGAACTTGAGACGTACCAGTCTGGCAAGCTGCTGAATTTGATCGGGACTTAGTGACATGGGTACTATGACAGGTTCGACATGTGTCTGTGTCGCGGTTATGGGGAATAATGGGACTTGTATGCCAAATTATACATTTTATTTCTCTCTGGAATCTCCTGTTTATCCAGCTTGATTTGCCATAGGAAACAATTTGCAGTACGCAATTTAGGATATAATCATGAGGCTTTACGAACAACCTCCGTTTTGCTTTCAGTCAGTTGCTCTGCAGGACTGGCACTGCGTCAGATCATACATGCCTGCCGACACAAGTTAAATACATGTTTTCAGTACATACGAGAAAGTTACCGATGCCATCATGAGACGAATGATATCGAATATGCTGTCAGAAGTCGTTTCAAGCGATTTGGCAATTGATCTTGGCACGGCGAATACCCTGATTTATGTCAAGAAAAAAGGCATAGTACTTGATGAGCCTTCGGTCGTCGCCATCAAGGAAAACTTTTCAGGAGGCTCCGGGCAGAACATTCTGGCTGTTGGACTGGAAGCAAAGAAGATGCTGGGCCGTACACCGGGTTCGATCAAGGCAATCCGCCCAATGAAGGAAGGCGTGATCGCCAATTATCGAGTCACCGAGGACATGCTCAAGTATTTTATCCGTCGAGTTCAGAGTCATCGATGGTTTTTTTCTCCACGGATCATAATTTGTGTGCCTTGCGGTTCAACACAAGTCGAGAGAAGAGCGATTCGCGAGTCGGCGATAAATGCCGGTGCCCGTGAGGCATTCCTGATTGAAGAACCCATAGCAGTAGCGATCGGGGCAAATCTTCCGGTTGCAGAGCCAACAGGCCTCATGGTGGTCGATATCGGAGGAGGCACCACCGAAATCGGTGTGCTCTCCATGGGATCAATGGTTTATTTTAATTCTCTACGTGTTGCAGGAGACTCGTTTGACTCATCAATTATTGAATTCATCAAGCGTCGTCACGGGGCACTGATTGGCGAGGCGACAGCCGAGCGTATCAAGAAATCGATTGCCACGGCGTGGGTCGAATCCGAACATGCCGAACTGGAGGTCAAGGGTCGTGATATTGCTGAAGGAATGTCTCGCAGTCTGGTGGTCACCAGCAATGAAGTTTATGAGGCAATCAACCCACAAATCGAGGAAATCATCTGGGCTGTACGTGCCGGACTTGAGAGGACACCTCCTGAACTCAGTGGAGACATTGGCGAAAGAGGGATCGTGATTGCAGGTGGAGGAGCATTGATCAAGGATATCGACCGACGCATCATGGAAGATACCGGATTGCCTGTGGTCATAGCAGAGGAGCCCTTGACGTGCGTGGTCCGGGGATGTGGAAGAGCCTTGGAGGAGGTCGATGCCCTAAGCGAAATGTATTCAGCGGAATATTGATCGAACGTTAATCTCAGCCGTTAGTCAGGTGACTTGTGGATCAATATCTCTACATTTTCAGAAACTGCATTGTCTCGAATCAGTCTCTCATTCGCAGGGATCCGGCATGATCAACGTCCCTCTGTAGGGCGGGAATAGGGTAAACAAGATGAGCAGAACCCTGGTTTCCCCATTCTACCAATTCTGTCTGCTTCTGGTTCTGTCTGTTGCTCTGCTGATTCTTGACAATAAGACAGATCTCTTCCAGCCGGTCAGGACAATCGGCTCCATCGTGCGTCAGCCATTTGAATTGGGTGCCAGGATTCAATCCGGAATTCCCGTGGCTGCAGAACTTTTTCAGGACAAGACGGCTCTGCAGGAGAAATCCAGGAATCTTGAAGTGGAAAACATGGTGCTACGCGTTCAGATACAGCAATACGAAGCAGTCAGGCAGGAGAACCAGAGACTGTCCAGACTGCTTTCGATACCGGCCCAGAATCCGGGAGAGTTTCTGTTGGCGAATATCAAGACGCAAGGCGCCCCGTACAATCAGCAGATCGTCATTGACCAGGGGTTTGAATCAGGTGTTTATGTGGGGCAGCCTGCGGTATCTGACAAGGGCGTAGTTGGTCAGGTTACTGAAGTCGGGTTTCAGCGAAGTGTGGTCATGCTGACCAGTCACGTTACCCAGGGTCTACCGGTTCAGGTGGTCAGAAACGGTCTTTTGACCATCGGAGTGGGTACGGGAATCCCCGGTCAAGTCCGCCTTCCCTATCTTGAACTGGAAGCGGATATTCGGGTTGGTGACGAGCTGGTCACCTCTGGGGTGGGGGGGCTTTTTGCTGCCGGGTATCCAGTCGGTACTGTTACAGAAGTGCTGAAGGATACAACCCTTCCGTTTCTGCAGGTTAGTGTAAGGACTGCAGTTAATATGGGATATATCAAGAACATTATCCTGTTGTGGACTTCGGCACTCGACCAGATTGAGGAGAGTGGACAGGAGGAAGGCGACGATGGCGAGTGACAGTACCTCAGGAAAGAGTTCAGAAATCGTAATGATGCTTACGATCCTTGTCGGGGTTTTGCTCGACATGCTGAATTATCATCCGTCCATACGGGTCATGATTCCGAACTGGGTGTTATTGATCGTGATCTACTGGTGTCTGGTTGCGCCGGGTCAGTTCAGCATGTTTGTAGCATGGGGTATTGGGCTGTTTCTGGATATTCTTGATTTGACGATTTTGGGGCAGCATGCGCTGAGTTTTGCGTTTGCTGCCTTGATCGTGTCTGCAACTTCATCCAGGATATTGAATTATTCCTTGTGGTTGCAGTGCTTTTTTGTCATGATGCTCAGCTTGCTGGTCATAGGTCTTGAACTCTGGATTAACCGTCTGGCTTTCGGCCATGAACTCTCAACACTGAATTGGCAATCGGGCATCATGGCCGGGTTGATATGGCCAGTAGTACGGGTCATTCTTGCGAAAGTGTCCAGAATCCCCGACTTGGCGAATGACTGATGCGTAGACCCAGAGAAAACGGAATCGATCAATACGTACTGGAACGCCGGTTCATGCTGTCCCTGGTGTTCATTGCAGTCCTGTCATTTGTGTTGTTCGTACGGGTTGCCTATCTGCAGATTGCCCAGTACGATCGTTTCGAACTACTGTCTCAGGAAAATCATATTGACAGGATTCCCCTTGAGCCGGTCCGGGGGTTGATTCTTGATCGAAATGAAGAGATCCTGGCGCACAATGTTCAAGTGTTTAATCTTGAAATACTGCCTGATCGGGTTCCGGACATGGATCGTTATTTGCAGGAGTTGAGCCATCTGGTTGAATTCACTCGGGAAGACATGAAAGAGTTGAAGACTGCTCTCAAATCACGTCCTTCCTTTGAACGACAGACTCTCAAGACCAATCTGACGGATGAGCAGGTTGCGGTATTTTCAGTCAACCAGCATCGTTTCCCCGGTGTTGAGTTAAAGGTTGGTTTTCAACGTGATTACCCATATGGCGATCTGACCGCACATATTGTGGGTTATGTTGGGCGAATCAGTCCAGATGATCGAGAACTGGTTAATGAACAGGGAGAATATGATGGTATTTCGCATATCGGCAAAATTGGAATTGAATCCCAGTATGAGAAAATCCTGAAAGGCGATCCCGGCCATTCCCAGGTTGAGATGAATGCACATGGGCGCATTGTTCGACATCTCAAACAGGACCTGCCCAATTCCGGACAGACCCTGCATCTCGGCCTGGATATCATGCTTCAAAAGGAAAGCATGGCGGCACTTGAGGGTTATGAAGGAGCGGTTGTCGCAATTGAACCCGCGACAGGGGAAGTTCTCGCATTGGCCAGTGCGCCGACCTATGATCCGAACCTTTTTGTGAACGGTATTTCGCAAACCCGGTATGCACAGTTGAATACTTCCGAGCTTAAACCCTTGTTCAATCGCTCAATCTATGGTCAGTATGCGCCGGGATCAACCATCAAGGGTTTTGTCTCGCTGGTAGGTCTTGAGCATGGGCTCGAGCATACCAGGGAAGTGTTTTGTCCTGGCTGGTATAGCTTGCCCAACAACAATAGACAATATCGTTGCTGGAGAAGATCCGGACATGGCTTGATAGATGGATATGGTGCAATCGAGCGTTCTTGTGATGTGTATTACTATGATCTGGCTGTTCGCCTGGGTATCGATCGATTGCAGGAGGGTCTGATGCGATTTGGATTTGGACAGAAAACCGGGATTGATTTGCAGGGTGAGCGTTCGGGTCTGATGCCAGGCATGGAATGGAAGCAGAAATCCCATAACCAGCCCTGGTATCCGGGGGATACGGTGAATTCGGGCATCGGGCAGGGTTATATGCTGATGACTCCTGTTCAGCTCGCTTCGGTAACCGCGATTCTAGCCAACCGAGGTGTTGCGATCACCCCCCACTTGCTGAGACTGACGGAAAATCCGGTTCGACAACTGCCCGAATCGACAATAGTGACGGAGCAGAAACAGATTCAACTGCAACAGGAGGAATTCTATGACCAGGTAATTGAAAGCATGCGTCGGGTGGTGCACGGATTCAATGGCACGGCGAAAGGCATACGCACGGGCATGCTGTATGAAATGGCCGGTAAGACAGGAACTGCACAGGTTGTCGGAATTCCTCAAGGCCAGAAATACGAGGAGGAAAATATACCAAAGAAGTATCGGGATCATGCGCTGTTTGTGGGATTTGCCCCCTTGGATGACCCTAAAATTGCCATTGCCGTAATTGTTGAAAACGGTGGTAGCGGTGGTAAGGTGGCGGCGCCTATTGCGCGACGATTGATCGACTACTATTTGCTGGAGCGCCTGGGTTTGTTTGTGCCGGGAGTTGAGGTACTCCCGACAGGTCAGATTTGACGACAATATGGATACAGAGCAGAAATCGGCACTTTCAACCCTGGATTATCCGCTACTCACCGGTATTTTGCTGGTTTGCAGTCTCGGATTGATAACCCTGTACAGTGCAAGTGGGGAGAATGTTGATATGCTGATCAGGCATTCCGGGCGTCTCGCCATTGCCTTTATATTGATGTATATTGTCTCGCACATCCAGATTTCCATGCTCTCGAACATGTCGTTATACCTGTACTCGGTCGGGATAGTACTATTGATTGTGGTCTTGATTTTCGGGAGTATCGGAAAAGGCGCGCAACGGTGGATTGACTTTGGATTTTTGCGTTTTCAGCCCTCCGAGATCATGAAAATCACGGTACCGATGATGGCGGCCTGGATAATGACCCACAATCCCGTGATGTCACGCAGAGCAAGGATCTTGCTGGCGGTACTTTCAATTGTCGTTCCGTGTGTTCTGATAATCCTGCAGCCCGATCTAGGAACAGCTCTCCTGATTGCTGCATCTGGTTCGATTGTCATATTTTTGGCTGGCATCCGATGGAAGACGATTCTTGCCTTGCTGGTAGCAGGGGCATTGTCGGCCCCCCTTGTCTGGGGCATGGTGCTGTATGATTACCAGAAAGAGCGAATATTGACCATGCTGGACCCCTGGTCAGACCCACTTGGCGCTGGTTACCACGCGGTTCAATCCATGATTGCAATCGGCTCCGGCGGCATTACAGGCAAGGGATGGCTGTCGGGGACCCAGTCGCGACTCGAATTCATTCCCGAACGAAGTACCGACTTCATTTTTTCGGTCATGGGCGAGGAGTTTGGACTGTGGGGGTTTATCCTGTTGATGCTGATTTACCTGCTACTGGTGGTGCGTGGATTCTGGATCGGTATTTCCGTTCAGGACACTTATTCGAAACTGCTGGCAGGGGGACTTTCCTTTACATTTTTTGCTTATGTATTCGTGAATATAGGAATGGTGTCAGGTATTTTGCCGGTGGTCGGTGTGCCGTTGCCGTTTATCAGTTATGGTGGCACATCAATGGTGACCCTGATGGTGGGATTTGGGATTCTGATGAGCATGTCGAAAAGAATAAAATCGTATTGAAGTAGATCGGTTATGACTGTAAAGAGCAAGATTTCTGCCTGTTTTTTCGGTGCTGTTCTGGCATGTCTGGCGGGAAACGTATCTGCGTTGAATATTGGTGATTATCCTGAGCTTGAGAATCTGATCAAGACCATGGTTGAGGAAGATGGCTATCCAGAAGACGAGTTGCGGGCGGTAATCGGGTCGGCAGCGATCAATGAAAAAACCCTGGAGTTGATGGATAGGCAATGGGAGGCAGTGCCCTGGCACAAGTACAGGAATCTCTTCATCAATTCCAGACGTATCAGAAACGGGGTTGGATTCTGGAACGAGCATGAGGAGGTTTTGAGCAGGGCCGAAGCAGAGTATGGCGTACCTGCTTCCATAATCGTGTCGATCATTGGTGTTGAGACCCATTACGGCAAGCGCAAGGGCAATTCGAATGTACTGAACAGTCTGGTAAGCCTGACTGCCGCATACCCGAGGCGGAGCAGGTATTTCAAGGAAGAGTTGCGGGTGTTCCTGAACCTGGTGCGCAGAGAAAGCATTGAACCCGGTTCCGTTTATGGTTCCTATGCAGGAGCAATTGGCATTCCCCAGTTCATGCCTTCAAGTTATGAAAATCACTCGGTAGATTTTAATGGCAATGGTACCCGTGATCTGGTCAATGAGGTTGAAGATGCGGTTGGCAGTGTTGCCAATTACCTCGTGAATCACGGATGGAAGGAGGGACAGGCGATTTATTCCGATGTGCAGGGGAGTTTGTCCGAGAGTGCCCTGACACGGGTTGGGAAGAGTGCGAAGCCACGGCATACGGTGGAGAGTCTCATCAGTTCAGGTGCCAGGTTCGACTCCGAGCAGGCCAGTCAAAAAGCGGCGCTGGTCAAATTGACTCTGGAGAATGGCGAATATCGATACGTTATTGCCTTCAATAATCTGTATGTGATTACCCGTTATAACAACAGTATCAATTACTCGATGGCGGTAACCGAGCTGGCGGAAGAGATTGAACAACGGCGTTAGCGTATTACTCATGATAATCAGGGAAGATGGTTGAGGCGCCAGACCATGACCTGGTGTTTGTGTTCGACGTGGCCGGAGTGCTCGTTGAATGGAATATCGAGGCGTTATATGGCCCGCTGTGCGAGCGTTCGGGTCGAGACCTCGAGCAAATTGCAGATCATGTTCTTGGTCCCTTGACCCAGGCCGAGATCAGCAAGGGAGCACCGATCATGCCGCTTCTGGAACGTCTGGGTCATCGTTATCCTGAATGGAAAGACGAAATCTCGGCGTACTGGACAAGATGGGATGAAATGCTGGTTGGCGTGATATCGGGGTCGATAGCAATCGTAGAAGAACTCGAGGAACGCGGGCACCGATTGTATGTTCTGGGCAACTGGGGAAGAGAGGAATTCGAGCGGGCAAGACCGAGAATGCCATTTTTGGAGTTGTTCAATGATGTATTGCTGTCCGGTGATTGTGGTCTGTTGAAGCCGGATAGCGAGATATTTGCACTGGCAGAGCAGCAGTTTGCCCTTGTGCCCGGAAAAACCGTATTCATTGACGATCGGGAAGAGAATGTGCTGGCAGCAATCAACCGGGGCTGGAATGGAATTGTGTTTGAAGATCCACGTCAACTCTATCTGACGCTCATGGATCACGGCATGCTTTAATGATGACCTTATATACACAGGCGTAGAGTACAGTCGTTATGAATACGGAAAAAATGCATGCGGTCTATCTCAAAGGCCATGGAGGGTTCAATCAGCTTGAGTATACCGACCAGGCAGCCAAACCGACCCCCAAGACGGATGAAGTGTTGGTCAGGGTTCTCGCCTGCGGAATGAATAATACTGACATCAATACCCGAACCGGATGGTATAACCCGTCTGTAGAAAGTGGGACTGCCGATTGGATGGATGCTGGAGAGAAAACGGAAAGTAATGGAATGGGGGGCTGGTCTGGCGACATCAGCTTTCCAAGAATTCAGGGTATGGATGTCTGCGGGGTCATTGAGGCTGTAGGCGATGGCATTGTTCCGGAAAGGATTGGTCAACGGGTGGTATGCGACCCTTATTTGCATGCATCGGGTAGTGAGAATATTCTGGATTCTCTGGGCTTGCTGGGCGCAGAATTCGATGGTGGCTTTGCCCAGTATCTGTGTTTGCCTACCGTCAATGCCTTGCCTGTTGCACAGGAATGTCGACTCAAGGATAGTCAGTTGTCAACGCTTCCCTGTTCGGGAGGCACCGCGATGAACATGCTGTTGCTCGCGGGGGTCGGCCAAGGAGACCGGCTTTTGGTCACGGGTGCTTCTGGAGGGGTAGGTTCATTTCTGGTGCAGATCGGGAGTCTTCTGGGCGCTGAAGTCACGGCAGTAGCCTCAAGAGACAAGCATGCACAGGTTATGGAGTTGGGGGCAAGCAGTACGATTGATCGCCATGTCAGTGACCTGGCTACGGCGGCGTTATCGGCCGGGAGTGGGGGCGGCTATTCTGTAGTTGCGGATGTTGTGGGAGGCGAAGCATTTCCAGAGTATCTGGACATGCTCAATAGAGGGGGGCGTTATGTGGTGGCGGGTGCCATTGCTGGACCTATGGTTCAACTGGATTTACGTACCCTGTATCTAAAGAATCTTTCGTTTTTTGGATCAACCATTTATTCCCGGGAAACCATGCCCAGGCTTATGGAGTTCGCCAATGGCAATCAGCTGGTGCCAGTTGTCCATCAGGAATATGATTTACGTGAAATTTGCAAGGCCCAGGAAGTTTTCTTGAAGAAGAAGCACGTGGGAAACCTGGTTCTGATACCACCAACAGGATAATCCTTTCCCGGTTCCCCCTCATCTTCCGCAATCTCAATCCGGTTGGCACCGGTAAGGCCACGCAACTCGTCCGATGTAGGAGAAAACAGGGCATTCGGGGCATTCGGAGTCCCGGCTGCTACCCAGATTACCGGATTCATCTTCAAGTCCCGGTCAAGGAGGATGGTGATGGGCGATTGGGGGGATTCCACTGACGTCCGCTCTAATTTTCTGCCGATAATTCTTCCAGCCTTCTTCAGGTCGACTCTATTTGTTCCTGATTGCCGCGAACAATTGACCCTGACCCACCATTTTTCTCGTACAGAAGGATTGAGATAAGTGAACATGTGAGCTTGTTTTGCCTCAAAATACCAATGGGCCATTAGACCCGGGTCGGTTAAGACTTGATTTAATCGTCCTGCCGGAATCCAGCATCCGGGAAACATGACCGTTTTCCGGATTGTATGCAAGCCAGTCAGGAGAGCTGGTTATCAGGTGATTCGCGGGTTGCCGGTACAATTGCCGAAATACGGATGGTAATGCATTGCAGTACTGAATGCCCTGACATCTTCTTTCCCAGAATCATGAGTTTTTGAAAATGCCGGAGTCTGAATGGACATGGAAGCAAGTAATTCCCCTATAATTCGTGTACAGGGCAATAAATAAACTTCACGAGCCGAATTGGCTGTTGGTCCACTCATCGAATCACCAGTAGATGTCAAGAAAGTGCCAGCCAGTACATATTCATCACCCAAGGTCATAGAAATAGATTGATATCATGATATACCTGATTACGGAACTTCTGGGATTGCTGATTGTGGTTGCTTTGGTGGGATTTGTTCTGGGCTGGCTGTCTCGCGGGATCAACGAGCATGCGAAACGCAGGTTTCGCCGAAGGTAATCGTTGCATCAAGCCGTTTTCGTTCGAGTATTCCGGCTTGAAAGCCGATCCCTGATTCGGAAATAGAACACCGAGGGCTTCAGGAACCAGGGGTTTCCCCGGTAATAGAATCGGCCCTTGGGTTCATGTCTGTCGAGTGGGACCTCGTGCACCTGTTGCCCAGCGACCCTAAGCCCTGTCTTTGCACCCAGATAGCTTGACAACGAGATGCCGGAACCGCAATATCCCATACAATAATGAATGCCATCATGCACGCCCAGGTGTGGCAGTTTGTCAAAAGTATAGGCAACAAATCCCATCCATGAGTGGGTAATTCGAATATCAGTGAGCGATGGAAACCGATCAAGCATCAATCCCCTGAGTTTTGGTGCGCTGATTGTCGGTTCGGTTTCACGAATCGAGACGCGCCCTCCAAACACGATTCTTTTTCGCTCCGGACAGGCTCGATAGTACACAACCAGTTTCAAGGTATCAGTAATCACCCGGTTTGTCGGTAGCAATTCATCAATCATGTCTCCGGATAGTGGTTCCGTAGCGATGATATAAGAGCCGATTGGGATAACTCGTCTCTGCATCCATGGCGTCGAGTTTCCGGTGTATCCATTGGTTGCAACGATCACGTCCCGGGCCTGGATCGTACCTTTGGTTGTCGAGACGTGAAAGACACCGTTTCGTTTCTGGATATTGGTGCCCCGAGAGTGAGTGATAATCTGACATCCTTGTTGTATCGCAGTATTCAGCATCCCCTGATGATAACGAGCCGGATCGATTGAAGAGCATGTAGGATTGATCATGCCACCGTAATAATAATGCGAACCAATTTCTGTTTCTTGTTGTTCGATATTGATCGTATAGCATCCCTTTCTCAGGGGTTCGGGTGTTTCCTCGAGAGTCTTGCACATGTTCCGGTATTCCCGTGGCGAGTGTGCTCCGTGAAAACGACCTGTATTTTGATAATCGCAATCAATATTGTTTTCCCGAACAAAGTCCTCGACCCACCGTACTGATTCTTCCCCGGTCTTGATCAGGGCTACTGCCTGATCTGTTCCAAATTGTCGACAGAGTTCGGGATAGGAAGACTTGATGCTGGTGCTGATTTGTCCGCCGTTTCGGGTACTGCATCCCCAACCTGCATCCTCTGCATCGATGACCACGGTCTGCAGGTTGTGTCGAGTGGTCTGGATTGCCGCCGATAGGCCTGTGTATCCAGACCCCAGAATCACCACGTCGGATGACTTCGGGAGAGGGCAGTCCTGAATTTCCGGGCGAGGTGTCCGTTCCCACCAGTAGGGCTCGCTCACATAATCCCTTGAGAAAATTTTCTCGTTCATACTGAACTGATACAGTAAGTTGCTTGATTCAGCCATTCAGGGTTGATATCCACACCCCATCCGGGAACGTTTGTGACAGTCACATGTCCGTCATCAACCTGATACGGGTTTTCGGTAAAGAGGTTCTTTTGCCAAGGGTAATAATCCTCACCTTCAATGGAAAGTTCCAGGTATTTCCCTGCATTGGGAATCGCCCTTAAAAGGTGCATGGTAAACAGGGTCACCATCGACAGGTTTGCAGAATGGGGTGTGCAGGGGAGCCCTTTTTCCGCAGCCATTCTGGAAATTTCCAGAGTTCGCGCCAGTCCTCCGGTATAGCAGACATCTGGCTGTACGATATCAACGGCAAGTTCATTAATCATGTGACGCCATCGGGGTAGTTCGCATTCCTGTTCTCCTCCTGTGACATCAATGTCCAGGGCCTCCCTCACCCTACGGGTTTGTTCAAACTCCCAATAGGGGCAAGGTTCCTCGAAATGGCAGAACTGTCCGTCTTCAAGCATTTTTCCGATATTGATTGCCCTTGCCGGGGAATAGCAGGAATTGGCATCTGCAAGTAGCGCCGCCTGACCTCCGAATGCCCGGTTCATGGCCCCGATCATTTTTTCGGTTCTGCCTGGCCATTCGTCCAGATCATGCCCGCATTCCGAACCAATACGAATCTTGAATGCGTCGAATCCATTCTTGTTGGCAAGATCAAGCATACGGGAAACTTCCTGTTCGGGCTTGATATCTCTTTTCATTGATGAGGCATAGGCACGGACGGGCCCGGGTGTGCCGCCGATTAATGAACACACCGGTAATTCCGTGAGTCGCCCCTGTAAATCCCAGATTGCAGTATCCAGACCGGCCAGGGCACGTCTTAGATAGGAGCCTGGAAACTTGTGTTCAAGCTCCGTGATGCGTGTTATCAGCGCCATCACATCGGACATGTCTTCTCCCAGGGCATGCGGGGCGACCTGCCGATGCAGGATTAACGAGGTAATGTCGGCATTGTAGGTGGAGACCTGTCCCCACCCAAAATCACCGGTTTTGGTAGTAATTCTGACGAATCCGACTATATCGGTTGTGTATGTTTCAATCGTCTCGATAAGCATGAGGCGAAAAGACCGGTTTTCCCGGTCAAGACTCAGTAATCATGGAGGCGGCTTTTTCGCCAATCATGATGCTTGGGGCATTGGTATTGCCGGAAACGATGGTTGGCATGATCGAGGCATCAGCAATTCTGAGTCCGTCAATGCCGTGAACCCTGAGTTTACTGTCAACCACTGCCTCGGAATCGTCCCCCATCTTACAGGTGCCCACGGGGTGATAGATTGTCTGGCTGAACTCTCGAGCGGCTTGAAGTACGTCCTCATCACTCTGGTAGTGGGAGCCGGGAATAAACTCCTCTTCAAGACTTGGTGCCAGAGAAGGAGCTGCGGCGATACGTCTGGCGCATTTGATGGCATCAACGACAACCTTGCAGTCTCTGTCATCGGATAGATATCCGGAATGAATCTCGGGATATTCCAGTGGGTCCTTTGTCTTTATCCTGACCTCCCCTCGACTCCATGGTCGCAACTGGCAGACCGAACTGGTGAACGCCGAGAAAGGATGGACTCCATCCCCGGGCTTGTCAGCAGAGAGCGGTTGCATGTGAAACTGGATGTCAGGACGGTCAAGCTCGGGAACTGAGCGCGTGAATATATAGACCTGACTGGCGGCCAGGGTCATGGGCCCGGTTCGTGTCAGGATATATTGCAGTCCGACCCCCATCATCTTGAGAGGATGGTTCAATTCATCATTCAAGGTTCGATCAACGGTTTTATATACCAGTCGAATCTGCAAGTGGTCCTGCAGGTTTTTGCCAACCCCCTTGAGCGAATGCACCGGTTGAATATCCAGGGAACTGAGCAAGGCCGGGTCACCGATACCGGAGCACTGCAATAGCTGTGGCGAATTGATGCTTCCCGCACACAGGATGATTTCCAATTTGGCGTTGGCGGAGTGAATTTCTCCCTGATGTTGATATTGAATGCCAGATGCCCGGTTTCCATCAAACTGTAATCGTAAGGCCTGTGCCCGGGTCAACAGTTTCAGGTTGGGCCGTTTCAGGGCAGGGCGAAGATATCCCTTGGCGGTACTCCAGCGAAATCCCTTGTATGCAGTTTGCTGAAAATATCCAACCCCTTCCTGAACTTCGCCATTACAGTCAGGGTTGTAGGGAATCCCGCATTCCACGGCCGCAGCAATGAATTTCTCGGCGATTGGACGTCTCAGGCGGAGATCGGAAACCTTTTGTGGGCCGCCAGTACCATGAAAACGATTCTCTCCTTGCTCCTGATCTTCAGAGGCCTTGAAGAAAGGCAGGACATCTTCATATGACCAGCCATGATTGCCAAGTTCCGCCCAGTGGTCGTAATCTTGAGGCTGCCCCCTGACGTAGAGCAGGCCGTTCAGGGAACTGGACCCCCCAAGCACCTTCCCTCTTGGCCATTGAAGGCTTCTGCCGGATATGCCGGGATCGGGCTCGGTCAGATAGCACCAGTCGGTGGCCGGGTTATGCATGGTCTTGAAGTATCCCACTGGAATATGTATCCATGGATTTGTATCCTTGCCACCGGCTTCAAGCAACAGTACCCGATGGGAGGGGTTTTCGGAAAGCCTGCTGGCAACCACGCAACCGGCAGAACCGGCACCAACAATAATGTAATCAAATTGTTCGACGGAATTACTTTGAGGTGGCACGGCTATTGTAGGAAGATTGCAATAATGGAAATTGTATCAGCAATATGCAACTATGGCTGATAGAGAACAGTCAGACAGTAGTTCGAATTACGGAGGTTTTGATTTGGGAAATAATAATTTATCAAGTGGGCATTTGAGGGAATATTCACTTATGTCCTGATTCCATTTGCAATCATCCGGTACATCTCCGATACACTGACAGCATTAACCCCTTCCGATACCGGGTACCGTTTCTCTCCCGCATATACAATAAAGCCTTTATGAGGCTGAATGTCTTCACAAGCGTGATAAAAGCCTTTCTTCGGCTTGGCTGATAGTGCACGTTTTATCTCTATGGTCCAGATCTCCGGCTTGTCTGGAAATTCCAGAACCAGATTAATTTCCGCACCTCCAGCAGTTCGGTAGAAATTCGGCCATGTTCTAGGCGGGAGGCCAGAGAGAAGGTTTTCCATCACAAACCCTTTCCAGCTTCCTCCGACAACATGATGTCCACACAATCTATTGAAGTCCCCGATACCCAGCAGAGCATGCAGCAGCCCGCTATCACGGACATAGGTTTTTGGAGATTTGACTAATCGTTTGCCAACGTTTGCATGATATGGTCTGAGTTTTCTCACCAGCAAGAGATCAACCAACAAGTCGATATACTTCGTAACCGTCGGTGCGGACAACGACAGAGGCGATGCAAGATTGGATGCATTCAGGAGTGACCCTTGCCCATGCGATAGCATCATCCATAAAGATTACAGCGTCGTTGCCGGTATGCGTGGTCCAAATTGGAATACATCCCTTTCAAGATACGTCCGAATAAAGTTTTTTCTGATATTGAAGCTGTATTCATCGTTCTTTGCCAGATAGCTGTCAGGAAATCCGCCTCTTACCCAAAGCTGGTTCACCGCATTATTCATCGTGCCGACTTCCGTAACATTCAGCGGATGCATGTCGACATACTCGATACGGCCGGCCAAGGTCTCCCCGGATTGTTTCAACAAGTCGATAGAAGCCGAACCCAGAACAAGGAAACGTCCCGTTCGTTTTCCTTTGCGGCGTCCTCTATCAATGATTCCCCGCAAATCCTGAAAGAGTTCAGGAGTGCGGTGAACTTCATCAAGAACTACCAGTGAGTTCTCATATTGTTCCAGAAACAGTCTGGGAGTGGCTAACTTTTCACGGTTATCACGGTCTTCCAAATCCAGATACAATGCATCCCGCTCTTCATAAATCTCGCAAGCAAGCGTTGTCTTACCAACTTGGCGTGGCCCAATGAGGGCGACCACGACCTGACGGTCCAAGGCTTCTGTTACACGGGTCCGAAGCAATCACCGAGTCCTGAAGGCGACCACGGCCTGACGGTCCAAGGCTTCTGTTACCCGTTGTTTGATTTTTCTCTGTATCATCCATGCATTTTAAAATATATTTTTACGGTTTGCCATGAAAACCATGATTTATCGCGGATTCGAACGCTGAATGACAAAAGAATCCGGTAGCGTGTCGCCTCAATGCTTGAATTTGACTATTGTAGCGATTGACGCTACCGTACCCGTCAATGAAAGCCTGCTGGAGAAAACGGGTCCTTGTATAATGGTTGGCGATGGTTGCAGATTCGTCTGTTTTCCCCACTTGCCCATACAGGATCAAATATGAATATTCTCGTTTTTCAACACATAGACTGTGAGCATCCCGGAATCTTTCGCAAGTTCCTGCAGGAGGATGGGATTGAATGGACTGCTGTTCATCTGGACCGGGGTGATCAAATTCCCAACCTTGAAGACTATCATGTGTTGTGGGTGATGGGTGGCCCCATGGATGTTTGGGATGTCCAGGATAATCCATGGCTGGTTCCAGAAAAAGCTGCGATTCGAAAATGGGTGCGTGAGCTGCAAAGACCTTATCTTGGTCTGTGTCTCGGTCACCAGCTTTTGGCTGATTCGCTGGGTGGTACCTGTGGTCCGCAGCGGCCTTCCGAAATAGGCGTACTGGAGATTGAATTAACCCGGGAAGGGCAGGAAGATAGACTATTTGAAGGCATGCCTTCCGTACAGCGATGTCTGCAATGGCACTCTGTATGTGTAGCACAACCGCCCGAAGATACGACTGTGCTTGCGGTTTCCGATGTCTGCCATAATCAGGCAATGCGGGTAGGCAGGTCTGCCTGGTCAATGCAGTACCATGTCGAAATAGAACCGGATACAGTTGATAACTGGGGCAAGGTCCCTGCATACGAATCTGCCTTGTTGCAGACGCTTGGCCCTGATGGATTATCCAAAATGCACGAGTCAGTAACCACCCATTTGCCGGACTTCATGTCCCAGGCCGAACAACTTTATCGTAATTTCATGAAGATCTGTCAGTAGCCGTTCGTTCGTACCTTGATAATCAATTATTCCCCAGCAAATTCGGCCTTGATTTTTTCAGTGTGTTCACCAATGGCCGGAACTCTCGGGATAGTTCCCCCATCCTCCTTAATATCGAATTTGAAAACCGGCTTATCTGGCAGACGAATGGGCTGGTCATGGGATGAGATTCCAGTTCTTCGTCTGAGTGCAGGGTGAGCGGACAACTCATCTATGGTATTGACAAATCCATGGGCAATATCAGCCTGTTTGAGCAACCATGACAGTTCATCACGAGAATTGACAAGCGTTACTTCGTGAATCAGCTCATCAAGTTGAGCACGGTTTTCGACCCGGTTGGCGTTGGTGGAGAACCTGTCATAGTCAGCTACTTCAGACCGCCCCAGCACACTTTCACAAAATCGATGCCATTCCCTTTCGTTCTGAACTGCCATGACGACAAGTTTTTCATCGCATGTGGCGTATGCGCCATATGGAGCAATCGAAGGATGACTGATACCGGTTCGTTTCGGAGGTCCCGCACCATAGTCATTATGCAAGAGTGGCACGGTCATCAATTCGGCAATCGTGGAGAACAGGGATATTTCGATGCTTGACCCTTGACCGGTTTTTGCACGCAGCAAGAGCGCTTCAAGGATTCCGGCATGGGCGTTCATGCCGGCATTGATATCGCAGATTGATACCCCAACCCGTCCCATTTCGGTTTCTCCTCCATTAATACTGATCAGCCCGCCTTCTGCCTGAATCAGAAGGTCGTAGGCTTTCATGTTCTCATGGTCAGTATCCGTGCTGTATCCGGTAATGTCACAGGTAATCAGTTTCGGGTATTTTTTACGTAGGTCATGGCTTCCAAAGCCGGCTCGATGCAGTGCTCCTGGTCCCAGATTTTGTACAAGGACATCTGCACGGGAGAGAATTCTGTTCAGGAGTTCTGCATCTTCATGGTTCTTGAAGTCTACTGTCACGGATTCCTTGCCTAGATTTGTCCACAGGAAATAGGAACTGTCCCCGCCGGCTACACAATCATACTGACGGGCAAAATCCCCACCTTCACGTTCGACCTTGATGACTCGTGCACCACCTTCTGCGAGTCGTCTAGTACAGACAGGGGCAGCAACAGCCTGTTCCACCGATACCACCAAAATACCTTCAAGTGCACCTTTCATGCCCCGTGTATCGTGTTTTGTTGTCAATCAACCGAAACCACATAGTTCAGTCCCATGCGGCCACCATCGACATAAACTGTTTCGCCGGTCATGTAACTTGAATAGTTGCTTGCGAGAAACACCGCAACCTTTGCAACTTCATCCGGCTCACCCGGGCGCAGCATTGGTGTTCTGGACAGTACGGTGCGGTATTTATCCGGATTGTCTGCGATGGTATGAAAAAGCTCAGTCGCAATTGAGCCGGGTCCGATCCCATTGACGCGAATTCCCTTGTTTGCCATGGCTATCCCTAAACACTTGGTCCATTGGTTAACGCCTCCTTTGGCGATTACGTAGGGAGCGATATCGGGGATTGCGAGTACACCGTTCAAGGAGGACATGTTGATGATATTCCCCCGTGCCCCGTCTTTATCGGGGTCCTGTTTAATCATGTGTCTTGCGGCGATTTGCCCGGTCAGGAATACCCCCTTCAGATTGACGGATATCACTTGATCGAATGCATCTTCTTCCAATTCAAGAATGTCTGATACATGAACAATGCCAGCGTTCGCAATAGCCACATCGATTCTTTCGAATCTTTGTCTGGCTTCAACAAACAAGGCTTCTACTTCCCTGCTTTTGCTGACGTCACAGTGAATGAAATGGGCTTTCTCGCCTGAGTCGTCGAGTTTCCGGGTAGCCAGGATGCCACGTTCTTCGTCAATATCCGAAAGGATGACTTTCGCTCCTTCCTCAATGAATCGTTTTGCGCATGCATGGCCAATACCGCCTGCTGCTCCGGTGATCACTGCAATCTTGTTTTCAATCATTGTTCTTCCCAACCGGTTTCATTTGTTAATTTGATGCGATGTTCCATCAGGGTCCATGCGAAGTTCAATTTTATGGGAATTATATATTCAAGTAGCAATATACTGTTCTGCGTCCTGCCCGCCATATAATAATTGTTCTATAATTGCCAGTGACTTTATTGTTTAATCCATGTTGAATCTGGGCCAATAGTTGCAGGTCAGCCCAAAAAAATCACTTGGAATGTCATAGGCCGCAGTTGCTGATATGGCCTGAGAAATGGTTTTTCTATGGGGGAAGTTTTTTTCAGAATGCGGCTAATTCTTTCAATATTCATTAACAAGGCAAAACCGCGCAATGCTTTGGGCATGGGATAGTTCTATACCATACTTCATGTATAACCCCCTGTGAAACCCAGACAAGACAACCGCCCGATGGCATTAAGACCGCCTCATGATGTAATGCGTCTGGAGCGCATGGGATCTTTCCATCAGACAAGACTCAGTTTCATGCGCGCTCTTTTGCGTTTTCTCAAAAAGGGGAACTGGCAGGTTGAGCGTACATGCTGGGATATCGACATCCAAGGGGTTGGTATCGCAATTTACCGGGTATCCGGCCCCGAGCACATTTATTCGCTCCTTTGTTTTGCCAATGACCTTCCCGATGAAAAAAGGTCGGACCGTGTCATTGCGGACGAGTGGGATGCATCATTTGTCCTGTTCGATGGGGTGCCCGCAAAAGCTGATATCACAAGACTGAAAAGGAATGTGCCGAAGCAGGAGGCAGGGCATTATACGCAGAAGGAACTGGTTTTATCCCGCGCCAACCGCAGTGTACGCTTATTTGAGCATGTGGTCGATTCGTTATCCTCGGGGAGACAGCCGGACCTGAAAAAAATGGATGCCGTGGGTTATCTGATGCGTACCACAGCGGTTTACGGGAATGGAAAATTTGGAATCAGTGACCGTGAACGCATTGACTGCCGACCTGAATTCAGGGGGCCATTTCGAGCAGAGTTATTGTCCGTTTGGTTGATAAGGGCCTTTACTGTTGACATTGCAGAACACCTTGCGAACTTGCGGGGTGGATCCAGGGCAGTCAAACTGGATACCGAAATACGCCGCAGACTGGGTATCGGCAATGCGACAGGACTGGGGATGGCCCCCTTCCTGGTGCTGCATCCTGCATTGATACATGCCTGGATGCAGGTCAGGGAAACTGCATTGGCCCGGGTGAGAAACATTGAACGCAGTTCCAGTGAAATTATTCGAGGTTTCAGCATCCTGCTGTCCAGAGCCATGCTTGGGGTGGAAAGCTGGACCACCGCCGACCCGCGTCAACAGAAAAGAATTGAAAAACTCAAACATGACTTGATTCAACTGGCCGCCTATGTGAAGACTCCGGGATTGAATATGCCCTACCCCTGGGATTCTCTGGTGGACTGGTCTGCACAGAATCTGACTCTTGAAGGTCAGGAACTTGTGGTGTCTCTTGTGATGGAACCCCATGGTGAACTGATAGACGAACTTGCAGAAGGGATGTCCATTGATGAATCGCGGTACTTCAAAATCGATGGGGCACAGAAAATTTCCGGTGCCCTCGAATTTATTCAGGAGACCTACCCCTGGGCCCTGAATATCGATTATTCTGATCCGATGTCCATTGCCCGGTTCTGGTATGTCTCGGAGGAGAAACTGGAACCCCGGTTGGGTGACCGATTCGATGAACCCGGTGCAGAAAAGGAACACCCCCTGGCTTATGCCCGGGATATCGACAGGTTGTACAGGGATTTGATGATATTTCAAAAAGAACACTCGGATGACCCGGTCATGGCAGAGTTTTTACTGGCCTATCCCATGCATCGGCATGCGGTGCGCAGAATTCAGTTGGTTGGTCACTTCCCCTATGCAGAAATCCAGGACAACCTGATATCACAGTCCATGCTACCCATCGATTTGCTACGTTGTAAATTATCCTTTTTTGGTGCAAACAAGTTTGATCCGAAATCAGACCGCTGGGTCAGGATCAATATGTATCAGCATGCGCCCTTTCCAGACGAGTTTTCACATATGGACGAGGATGACTGGATATATCCGCCATTGAGATCAAGCTGGAGATGACGTGGCCCAGATTCCATGTTTCGCTCTCTTAATGAAATAGAACATACTGCGAGAAAGGCAGCCCGGGGCAGGGGGTTGCCCTGGGGGATCGCAGATGAAACCGGCAAAGCAGTTCGTTGCCTGCATCAACTGAAATGGGATGGGATCGTTCAATTAATACAGGTACTGGACAGGCAGGATGTCGAGAGTGTTTCGCTACGGTTGCCAGAATACCGTTGTGGTATCTGGAAATCGAAAAGCGGTAAGCTCAATCCTCTTCTGGCTGGGCCCAGTTTGTGTGATTTCATGGATTCCCGTGTTTCCCTGCGAGTGGAAATTGAAAACGTGGTTTGCCCACTTTTACTTGCAGGTTTTCTTGCAAATGCCATATCCGGATATGGCAATGCAGTGCGGTTGAGCTGGTCCAATGTCAGTCTGGAAATTTTCTTCAATCAAATCGAGATTCACGGCAATCAAGAAGACCTAGATTCCGGTCTGGAGCACCATGTGGTATGTGAGCAAATTGCCTGCATGGACCGGCCGCCAGCTTCTGTCCAGGCCAGCCAGGTATGGGTGGATGATGCGTCATGGGTCCGACTGGAGAACTACGCAAAGCTGACCCATGTTGAAGCGACAGATGCTTCTCGGAATACCGGTGCAGGAGCAGGGCTATTGGACAACGATTGAAAGAGTGCCCATGGCTTCAGGATGCGTTGTTTAGACCGGTTATTCCGTGAGCGGACTGAACTGTTTACAGACAGTGCAATCTCATTAATGGGCACAGTCTTTCTCCCGGGAATTTTGCAAGGGAATGAAGGGGGGTGAGTGGACCATATCGACGGCCAGTCCAGGCTCCGGCCTAGGACCAATCCATGTTCGAATACCCGATCCGGACGTCAGACCGACGTCCCACCCCTGCAGGTGTGACTGAAGAAGTGTAGGCGGTGAATGTCATGGCACACAGGCCCCGGTCAGTCAGCGGCAACGCCCCTGCTGTCGCTGGCGCATCGGGCCAGCGGGTCCCTGACCGTTTTCAGCACCAAGTGCATAGTCAGCGCCTCTGTCAATGCATAGTACCCGAGCGAAACTTTTTCCACATTCGGGAAGGCACGGTCATTCACTTTCCAGTTGTTGATCTAGGAGATATACAACGGGTAGCCGAAACAGGCCTTGTGCATGATACAGGCCCGTTCCGCTACGGTGATGGTATCCGAGACAGCGGATGCGTTCGCTTTGCTATGGCCATTTTTCATCAGGGCATTGTCAAGCAAGCTGATGGACTTCATTCAGGTCAGATCAACACTTCCATTACTCATTTATTTTCCTGCTAGTTATGGTAACTTATTGCCTTCGTCGTAGGTGCGTCCCAGTTCATGTCAATCTCAACGGGCAATCATGACCAAAATACAGCCGATAATTAAAAATGCAGACCAGTAATTACATCAATGGCAAATGGGTTTCTGGGGACCGAAACATTCCGGATGTGAATCCGTCTGACACACGGGAGGTCATTGCGGAATTTTCCCAGGCTGATGAGGCGCAGGTTGAGGAAGCCATCAGCGCTGCGTCAGCCGCCCAGCCGATTTGGGCAGGAAGCGGGCTGGAACAACGCTACAATGTGCTCATGTCGATTGGTACGGCGTTGATGGACCGATCGACGGAGCTGGGTGAACTGCTTTGCCGGGAAGAAGGCAAAACGCTGCCGGAAGGGAAGGGAGAGGTTTACAGGGCGGGCCAGTTCTTTACCTATTATGCGGCAGAAGTATTGCGACAGATGGGAGATATCTGCGACTCGGTCCGTCCGGGTGTGGAAGTCCAGGTTGCCCGGGAATCCGTCGGGGTAATTGGTGTCATCACCCCCTGGAACTTTCCTACTGCACTGCCTAGCTGGAAGATTGCACCCGCCATCGCCTACGGAAATGCGGTCGTCTGGAAGCCGGCGAATCTGACTCCTGCCAGTGCGGTCGCCTTGATGGAAATCATTGCCGACCAGGACCTTCCCGGTGGTCTGGTAAACATGGTCATGGGCGCGGGGAGAAGTGTCGGTGAGGCAATCATTACTTCAAAAGGGATTCATGCGATTACATTTACGGGTTCGTTGGCTACCGGTCGCAGAATCGCCGAAGCAGCGGCAGTGAACCTGACCAAGGTGCAAATGGAAATGGGAAGTAAAAACCCCTTGGTAGTGCTTGATGATGCCGACCTTGATACGGCTGTTTCCTGTGCAGTAAACGGGGCATTTGGCAGTACAGGGCAGAAGTGCACGGCTTCCTCGCGAATCATCGTTACCAAAGGAATCCATGATCAATTCGTCGAGGCCATGCGCAAATCCATGGAAAAACTGGTGGTAGGCCATGCATTGGATGAGAAAACCAATATTGGTCCGGTGGTAGATGCAGGACAACTGGAACAAAACCTGCACTATCTGGAGGTAGGTAAGCAGGAAGGTGCAGAGCTGGTCTGCGGCGGTGAGCAATTGGAGTTGGGTTCGCCAGGTTACTACATGAACCCGGCACTGTTCATCAATGGTAACAATGCCATGCAGATCAACACCGATGAAATATTCGGTCCTCTTACATGTGTCCTGAAAGCAGAGGGATATGAGGAGGCTCTGGCGATGGCAAATGATACGGAATTTGGGTTGACCTCCAGCGTGATTACCCGCTCCCTGTCCAAAGCGGAACATTTCAAGAAACATTCGAAAACAGGTTGCGTAATGATCAATCTGCCAACTTCGGGTACAGATTATCATGTCCCGTTTGGCGGTCGGAAAAATTCCAGTTATGGTTCCAGGGAGCAGGGACAATATGCTGCTGAATTTTATACCCAGGTGAAAACGGTATATGTGAAGGCATAACGCCACCGATTGGAGTCATTCGAATGCAGTACGGTTCCTGACCGGATTTGCATTGCGTGCGGAGACAGGTATTGCAGACCGAGCCACCCATCGAATGGCAAACGAAGGGTATCCACATACAAGAGAAGTAAATATGCTAACGATAGATGGACTGCAATACTCCAACTGGAGTCGGCAAATCTTTGAGCAGATGCGTGAGGGCGATCTGGATTGTGTCCATGTTACCCTCGCCTACCATGAAACCTGCCTGGAAGCGCTGCGTAATGTGGCCTTCTGGAACCGGATGTTCGAGCAGCACGGTGACCTGATATGCAGGGTTCACAGCAGTCCGGACGTTTTAAGCGCAAGGGAACAGGGTAAAACCGGTATTGTGTTTGGGTTTCAGAATTGCTCGCCGATTGAAGACGATTATGCTCTGGTGGAGATTTTCCATGCTCTGGGTGTGCGGTTCATGCAACTCAGTTATAACAACCAGAGTTTGTTGGCGACGGGATGTTATGAAGAAGATGATCCGGGCATTACCCGCTTTGGCAAACAGATAATCAAGGAAATGAATCGAGTGGGCATGGTCATTGATATGTCGCACAGTGCTGAATTCTCCACCCTGGAAGCCATCGAGTTGTCAGAACGTCCCATCGCGATCACCCACGCCAATCCGGTATTTTTTCATCCTGCCCGTCGGAACAAGTCGGATATGGTGCTCAAGGCCCTTGGAGAAAGTGGGGGGATGCTGGGGTTCAGCCTGTATCCGTTTCATTTGAGGAATGGGTCGGACTGCACACTGGAGGATTTTTGCAGGATGGTGGGAGATACGGCAGAGATGATCGGAATTGATCATATCGGTATTGGGTCGGATTTATGCCAGGATCAGCCTGATTCAGTAGTCAACTGGATGCGGAACGGGCGATGGAGCAAGGATGCGGATTATGGTGAAGGGTCGATATCAAATGCGGGCTGGCCGAACCAGCCCGGCTGGTTCAGTAATTCCACCCACTACCGGAATATCGCAACCGGTCTGGAGAAGGCCGGGTTTTCCAGTGAGAATATAGAACAAGTCATGGGTAAAAACTGGCTGAGCTTTTTCGAAAATTCATTTGGCCCAGCGTAAAAGATTAAGGAAGCCATGGCTGAATTTCAGGTGTTGCCGATGGAGCAGTAACGCTCCAAGCGATACCATTGGTGACGGCTTGTCGAACTTGCATGGGAATGGAATGGGTTGGAGAAAAACAGGGTACGGTTGAAATTATCAGATAACCCTCCATAATTCACTTGTTCCCCCTTCCTGAAGGCCAGTCTTGAATTTGTCCATGTCCGGCAAAGTAACATCATTTCGGAAATTCGATGTGGAAAAAATCCGCAACGACTTTCCGGTGCTTCACAGAGAAGTCAATGGAAATCCATTGGTCTATCTCGATAATGGCGCGTCATCCCAGAAACCCAAACAGGTGATTGATCGGATGACCAGATATTATGAGCATGAGCATGCCAACATTCACCGAGGTGTTCATCATTTAAGCCAGAGAGCGACTGACTCCTATGAACAGGTCAGGGAGGCAACCTGTAATTACCTGAATGCTGCAAGCAGTCGTGAAATCCTGTTCACCCGAGGCACCACTGAAAGCATCAACCTGGTCGCGTGTTCCTGGGGGAGGCATTTTCTCAAGGAAGGAGATGAAATCATTATTTCGACCATGGAACACCACTCCAATATCGTACCCTGGCAAATGACATGTGAGGAGCGGGGGGCAAAACTGAAAGTCATCCCAATCTCCAAAGCAGGAGAACTCGATATGGAGGCTTTTCAGAATTTACTGAATGAGCGTACTCGGCTGGTTTCTCTGGTGCATGTCTCAAATGCATTGGGCACGATCAATCCCGTCAAGGAAATTATCAATCTTGCTCATCAATGCAATGCACTGGTGTTGCTAGACGGTGCCCAGGCATTGCCGCATATGAAAGTGGACATGCGTGCTCTGGATGTCGATTTCTATGCATTTTCAGCACACAAGATGCTGGGTCCGACGGGTCTTGGCATTTTGTATGGAAGGGAGTCCCTGCTGGATTCAATGCCGCCTTATCAGGGCGGCGGGGAGATGATTGAGCGGGTCACTTTCGAGAAAACCACATACAACGAATTACCATTCAAGTTTGAGGCAGGTACTCCCAATATCGCAGATACCATTGCTTTTGGTTCTGCACTGGAATACTACGATGAGTTTGATCAAGATGAACTGATCGCACATGAACAAGACCTGCTTGCCTATGCAGGCCAACGATTGAGCCAGGTTGACGGCATCGAATTTGTTGGAATGGCCAGGGACAAGGCAGGAGTCATATCATTTAATCTGAAGGACATACACCCGTTCGATGTCGGTACAATCCTGGATCAGATGGGGATTGCGGTTAGAACCGGGCACCACTGCACTCAGCCACTGATGGACTTTTATGGGATAGTCGGTACGGTGAGAGCGTCGTTTGCGTTTTACAACAATCAGACTGATGTCGATGCGCTAGTCGACGGTGTTGAAAAGGCATCCGCCATTCTCTTGTAGGGACTACTTTCGTTAGGCAGCCAGGCAGTCATTCCATGTCATCCAGCATTGACGAAATACAGGATCAAGTCATTGAAGAATTTCAACTGTTTGATCAATGGATAGAGAAGTACGAATACATCATTGAATTGGGTAAGAACCTGCCTGGTCTTGACGATCAGTACATGCGAGATGAAAACCTGGTGCCCGGCTGTCAAAGTCGAGTATGGTTACATGCCGAACTCAAGGGAGGCAAGGCTGTCTATGCGGCCGACAGCGATGCGATCATCACCAAGGGAATTATTGCTCTACTGATTCGTGTACTTTCCGAACAGCCACCAGAGAAAGTTCATGAGGCCGAGTTGTATTTCATTGATCGGATTGGTCTGAAAGACCATCTTTCCTCAACGCGCTCGAACGGTCTGGTGAGTATGATTAATAAAATGCGTACAGTAGCCCGAGATTTGTCTAAAATTGCCTAAAAACGGCCTGGATGGACATTTGGTTGTCTATCATTTAGACTTGTATTTCGATTGATGTTCTGATGCCAGATATTCGATCGTTGTACCGTTTGTCTATACTCACAACTATTATTATATTTTAAATAGGGGGAACCCATGAAATTTTACCAAACCGGTTGCATTGCGATTGCTTCTTTCATCGCAGCCAGCGGCCTTGTTTTCGGGGCTGAAAAGCCGGGCGAGGGCGTTACCGTACGTCCCATTGAAGGTACGGTGCTGGAAGAGAGGTTTCAGAACCGGATTATCTACCGGGCTCTCGAAGAACTTGGCTATACGATTGGCGATTCCCAATCCGTCGAGTATCAAACGATTCACCTGGCACTTGGATCCGGGGACGGGGATTTTACGACTGTCCACTGGGACCCGTTACATCTGGCTTTTTACGAAGAGGCTGGTGGTGATTCAACAATGACCAAGGTCGGACACCTGATTAGTGGTGCCCTGCAGGGGTATCTGGTGGACAAGGCTTCTTTCGATGCAGGCATCACCAATATCGGGGATCTCAAGGACCCTGAGGTCGCAGCCCGTTTCGATGCGGATGGCAATGGCACAGCCGACTTGGCCGGTTGCCCGCCCGGCTGGGGTTGCGAGCGTGTCATCGAACACCATCTGGAAGAATTTGGTCTGCGTGATACAGTCACGCACAACCAGGGTGCCTATAATGCAGTCATTGCCGAAACCATCGCACGCATGGAGGCCGGCGAGTCGGTCATCTATTACACATGGACACCGTACTGGGTTTCGGGTGTTCTGGTTCCGGGCGAGAATGTCGAATGGATCGAGGTACCGTACTCTTCGCTACCCGACGGTCGGACTGACAACACGGTCTATGATGGTCGTGAACTAGGATTTGCAGTCAATGAATTACGTGTCCTGGCGAATAAAGATTTTCTGGATGCCAACCCGGCTGCGGCAAAATTGTTCGAGTTAGCGAAAATCGACATCAATGACGTATCGGCCCAGAACAACCAAATGCAGAGAGGTGAGGATTCGCTTGAGGCGATCGAGAGCCATGTTGAAGCCTGGATCGAGAAAAACAGGGATGCATTCAACGGTTGGATCGCCGCTGCACGGGATGCCGCTGGCTGACCACCTGAACCAAGCAGGACCTACCCGATTCAGTTATTTTCTACCGAGATTCTAAGCGAACATGCTTAGCGGTCGGGCATCCTGCCACCGTTTCTGTCTCAGCCAATCCCGGCAGTTGTTGCTGGGATTGGCTATGTCCGCCTGAATTCGCAATGCAATGGATGATGTAGCAGTTTTACAGGCACAAGTTCGTACTGTATTGACTCCTGACTGATCGCATCGTATTTACTTGATTATTGATTCCTACATCATTACCCGATGAAAAGCCCTCCCGACGGCTAGGCAATTCTTCCGGCATAGCGGGTGCATCAACTCTACAAGCCAGCGTAGTTGATCTGCAATTCAAAAGGGTGTGCACAATATCGCTGGATATAGACTTCTTCCAGGCATTTTCTGGCTTATGGTGGGTTGCATGCGCAACAATTTATGGGATGTCGATATATACGGTATGGAAGTCAAATGCTGGGGGCATTTTTGGTAAAGAGATCGGTGTCTGGCAGTTCGTATAACGCTCCTGCTGCACCTATGGCAGATTCCACGATCTCTTTCGAGTGTTCATCAATCCATTCAATTGGAAACTCAGGCCAGGAGGAGTCGTATCGCCTAGTGTGCCAAGGATGACTCGAGTCTTCTTCACCTGATCCTGTAGCGATTCAGGGCGGTCAGTAAGACTGGTTATCGGTTGCCCATGATCAATACTGCTTTTCCGGTACGTTGACGATGAGTCCGTCCATATCCCCGGTAATCTTCAGTTGGCAACTCAGGCGGCTGGTTTCGTCTGCGTCTTCGACAAAGTCCAGCATTTCCTCTTCCAGAATTTCCTTGGGTGGCAGACGGTCTACCCAGGACGGATCGATGCGTACATGGCAGGTTGCACAGCTACACGCACCGCCGCACTCGGCCAGTATGCCCTGTAAGTCATTGTACCTGGCAACAGCCATTACGCTATCCCCAAGCGGGGCATCAAGAGCATGCTCGGTTCCGTCGTGGAGAATGTAATGGATGGTTGGCATATAGTCTTAATGAAATGCTACGTCCGGATTGTTGCAATTGCCAGGGATGCGGTATGACATTGCTGGCCGATCTTCCGGAAAGAAAATCCATTAACCCCTACCTGCACCGGGTATCCTGAATGGGATACTTGCAGTTTCGCAAAAGCCGTATTTTGCGCGATTATACTGGATTCAGGGAATGATTATACAATTGGAAACATATCCATATACCTTGTCAAAATTCAAATAGGCTTTACGAGAGCATTTTTCCCATGACCTCCAAGGCTCCTTCCAGTATCTGATTTTTCATTCGTCGAGAATTGCCGGAGTAGAAATTTTCACCGGATTGGTCGTCGTGGGTGAATTGGTGATGCTGTCAGGGATCCAGCAAGAGGTCAGGCCAGTATGATAATACTGGCTTTACCGAGACAGAGACCAGATTCTTGTCTGGGATGAAGGATGTCTACCTTCGTTTCATCGAACATTGAATATGCAAATATCCTTCCTTATTCCCCACCCTGTTCTTGTTTGACCTTGCGGAGCCGGGTTTGTTCATGTTGGTTAGCCTCATCATGCTGTTTCGTGCGTTTACAGGCATCCAAAATGGCAAAAATCAGTCCGGTTGGTCCTCCCTGCCACCAATGACGGTAGCCCCGTTCGCGCCCCGACCGGGTTACTCCCTGGGTAATGCGGTCAAGTACGATTGCCAAGATCACGATCCCGAGACCTCCGACGATCGCCTTGCCTGCATCCAACCGTCCCATGGCACGCAAAACCTCGTTACCAAGTCCCTTGACGGCGATCATCGAGGCAATCACCACCATCGACAGCGACAGCATGATTGCCTGATTGACACCCGCCATGATTGTTGGCATGGCTAGCGGCAGTTCGACTTTCAACATGATTTGCGAAGGGCTGGCACCGAAAGCACGGGCTGCTTCGACAACGCTCTGATTGACTTGCCGTATCCCCAAGGCCGTGAGGCGGATGAGCGGCGGTACCGCAAAAACGATAGTCACGATGACCCCTGAGACATTGCCGATTCCCACCAGCATGACCACCGGAACCAAGTAGACGAAAGCGGGAATCGTCTGCATTGTATCAAGCACGGGACGGACTGCGGCCTGAAAACGGTCGGATTTTGCCGCCAGTACCCCCAGTGGAAAACCGATTACCAGGCACATAATGACCGAACACAGTACGATAGCGAGCGTCGTCATGGCCAATGCCCATGCCCCGGGATCCAACAGTCCAAGCGCAACAAGGGAGATGCAGACGATGATGGCTACGCGGCGTCCTGAAAGCTGCCATGCCAGCAATGTCAGCAACACGATCATGACCGTTGGAGGTACAGTCTGAAAAACGTTTTCAACGGAATTGATGCTGTCGTTCAGAAAGTGCTTGACCGGCTGGATCGTGCCACGATTTGCCGTAGCCCATTGCTTGATGCCGTCCGCCCAGTCGGCAATGCCGAGGTCAAGATACTGAAATGGATCCAGTGGGCTGAATGCGCTATCGTCGTTCATCTATGAAACTCCTGTCGTATCATGAAGACGGCCCTGGATGCCCCGAATCAGGGCCTTTTTGGTAACGACACCGATGCTTTTTCCGTCTTCCTCGATGATTAGCGGCGCATCCGTGTCGATGGAGAGTTCGGCAAGGCGGTCAAGAGTATCGTCAGGGTACGCAGTCAGCAGACCAGATTTGCTCAAGGGCCCTGTCTGCTCCTCGTAATCTGTCATGGATTCCATGATACGGGCTGCCGTGACAAGATGAAGCTTGGAAATCCCCGCCACGAAGTCGGCCACATAGGAGTCATTGGGTTCCATCACGATTTGTTCCGGTGTCCCCACCTGGACCAGCATGCCTTCCCGCATGATCGCGATGCGGTCTCCGATGCGGATCGCCTCATCTAGGTCGTGCGTAATGAACAGCGTGGTCTTCTTCATCTCCTTGGCCAGTTGCATGAACTGATCCTGCAACTGGCGCCGAATCAGTGGGTCCAGCGCCGAAAAGGGCTCATCCATCAGCAGGAAGTGCGGGTCGGCGGCAATGGCCCTTGCCAGTCCGACACGCTGCTGCATGCCACCGGAAAGTTCGTCCGGATAACGATCACCCCATCCGATCAGTTCAACGATTTCTATGGCCTTGTCGGCAACCTCAAAGCGTACCTTCCGATCATGCCTGCGCACTTCAAGTGCAAAGGCCACGTTCTCGCGTACCGTGCGATGAGGCATCAGTGCCATGTTCTGAAATACCATGCCCATCTTGGAAGCTCGCAACTCCCGAAGACCGGTTGGACTGAGGGTGCCGATGTTTTCGCCTTCTATCCAGACTTCACCTGCCGTTGGCTCGATCAAGCGGTTCAGATGTCGGATCAGGGTGGATTTGCCAGATCCAGAAAGTCCCATGACACAGAAAATCTCCCCTTCATTGACCGAAAACGACACGTCCTGAACGCCTATGACGCATCCGAAATGCTTCAGGACATCCTCCTTGGTAAGGCCTTCCGACCTGATGGCATCCATGGCATGGTCTGCGTCATTGCCGAATATCTTCCAGAGTTTCCGGCATTCGATCACTGGTTCGGTATCACTCCGGAGTTTTTCACTTTGCATTAATATCCTAGCTCCCTGTTGACGCGGTTGACCAGATCAATTCCATCTGCGAATCGTTGTAGATTGCGGAAGAACAGATCCAGAGTCTGTGAAACGTAACTGTCACCATCATCGGCCGACACATGAGGCGTGATGATCAGGTTCGGCGTCGACCAGAGCCGTGAGCCTTTTTCGATCGGCTCAGGGTTGAAGACGTCTAGTATGGCACCAGCCAATTTGCCGGCTTCGAGCTGGTCGCAAAGGGCATCGTAATCCATTACTGATTGCCGTCCGATATTGACGATCCCACACGTGGGCTTGAGAATGCCTAGTCGCTTCCGGTCCATCATGCCATTCGTTTCCGGCGTTTCGGGCATCGCCAGATAGAGGATGTCCGCATGCGGCAGGACCGTGTCGATCTCACTGACCGGCACGACCCTGGTGCAACCCTCCACATCCCTGCCACGCCGGTTGATCCCGATCAGGGTCGGACCAAGAGCTGCCAGTCTCTGGATCGCGGCACCACCGAGGCTTCCCGTACCCACTACGACGATCGTTCTGCCGGCAATTGAAGTGCCGTAGAGCGAGTTGTACACTCCGTTGTACTGGTTAGTGACGATGGCGGGAATGTGGTTGTGTATCATCAGTACCGCCATGAGCCCGTATTCCCCGGCCTTGTCTGAATGTACACCCTTGTTGTTGGTCAGTTCTACGTCCGCCGGAAGCCAGTCCAGTGGCAACAGGTGTTCGACACCTGCACCAATGCAGTGAATCCAGCGCAGATTCAGTGCCCGCTGTGCAAGTCCCTCGGTCGGCAGGTTCCAGGTCAGCAGAATATCCGCCTGAGCCATGGACGACCAGAAGTTGTTCTCGTCCCAATCGAAGAACGGGTCCACCCTGTCGGCTAGTTTTGGGAAATTTTCCAGGGCTTTATCGAACCGCTCCTTGTCGATAGTGAATACCTCCTCGCCCTCCGGCGTGTTTGGAAACGAACCGGCTGCCCATCGGTTATTCTTGACGTGGATACGGAGCTTGCCGGTGAATTCCTTGGCCATCATTTCCCTTCGCTGGTTAAGCACACTGTCGGTTCGATCGACTGAATCGAGGCTCCAGAATTATTCAAAGCCATCTTGCTCTATCCGTTCGAGTTCGGAGATGATATGGGAATCGCGGGTATCCAGGGGCATGTCCTCGGCGTCGAACTGCATCTTCATTACCGCTTGCGTAAGATTTTTGAGGTATTTCCGATCGTCCTCGTCTTTCATCGGAAGGAACAGAATCGTGTCTTGTCCATAGGTTCGGATGGGTTGACCAGGAAATTGCCAGGGTTGGATCGGCTCTTCGCCCCTGGCGAGATTCCGAGCGAGTTGGCGGATTTTCCGGCGATACAGCGACACGCCCCGGTCCGTCGGCATCAGGTTTTCACCTTGGTGGTCACTGATCGACCCCATGCCCTCTACGGCTTCTGCATCTCCAGGTCTGCGCTGGCGCTCTTCATATGTGCGATCCATGACCTCGCCCTGCTCAATCAGTTCGCAACCTTCCTGATTGTTGTATTTATCCGGGTCGCCCCGGTCGCCAAAATTGGCCCAGGCCAGAACCATGGAATGATGATCATCCACAGGAACCACCCAGCGAGTAAATGAGCTACGTCCGAAATAATGCACACGGGTACCATCCGCCGTGAAGGCTGATCCCGCCTGCGTGAAATTGGGTAGCACTAGCTCGTTGACCCGTATCCAGACAAAATCCCCGACACGTCTCGTGTTAGTACCGAGAAACTGTAGGCCGCGTTCGAAAATCTGCAATTCTCCGATCTCCTTCATCGCCTCGGAAAACTGGACTTCGCCGTTCAGGCTGTGCAGAAAAGTCGTATGAATCGGATCCATGATTGCATCCAGTACCTGGAGCCAGTTGCAGTTGTAGTCCGCCCGATAGGGCCGCTTGATGATGTCGGGTGTTTGGAACGAATCGTAAAAGGGAAAGTTCGGCATTTTGTCTGATGGGCCGAGATAGGCAAAGACCAAGCCGGAATACTCCTTCACGGGATAGGCTCCTAGACGAACCCTGGCACGCACGTCAGCGGCAGGGCCGGGCCCGGAAGCCTCCCCCGGGGTTTCGAGAATCTCCCCGTCCGGGGCAAATAGCCAGCCGTGATAGCAACAACGGATACCGTTTTTCTCGCACCGCCCATAAGCCAGCGATGCCCGGCGATGCGGGCAATGTCGATGAACCAGGCCGATTTCCCCAACCGTCGTACGAAACAGGATCAGATTCTCGCCCAGTACCCGGATTTCCTTGGGAAGATCTCCCACTTCCGATGTCAGGGCCACGGGATGCCAGTAACGTCGCAGGAACTCTCCGGCCACCGTACCAATCCCGGTCTCGGCGAGTTCGTGGTCATAGTCAAATACTCGGGCACACTCATAGCCGGAATACCCCCTGCTTCCGACAGTCTGGCCCGACATCGCGGTAATTTCAGTCATTTCAATCTCTTGGTATACATTGGAACGAGGCAGAATTTTGAAAACCCTCCCTGTTTCATTGAATGGGCTAGGCAAAACTATCAAATATTCACGGCTTTTTCAAGCGCAAGTGTTGTTCAACAGCAATTCTAGTTATGGAGATTGTTTTTTTGATGGAATCTTATAGGCGATTGTCTTGTAATGATATTTTATCTTTTCGTTGAGACTGGGAAACTGCTCGAGATGTCTTGCCGGGCAGGAAAACGAAACAAGCCCAGTCATTCGGAACGGATGTTCCTGATTGTCCTGTCATTGTCTTCCTGACAGGACAATGTCAAAAGTTGTTCTGTGCTGAAACCGGTCAGGAAAACATTTCGACAAAACAATATATTATCCTGATCTGATCGACAATGTTTTCCATAATTGGAATTGCTGAATCATTTCCAAGGCTTGATGCCCGGCCATGTCATTATGTTAATATAGACCAACCATGAATGCAGAAGCCCGAACAGAGCGCCGTCTCCTGCCAATGGGGATTCAGACCTTTTCCACTCTCCGGGAAGGAGGCTACTACTATGTCGACAAGACCTCCTTGATTCGGGAGATGATCCGAGGCGGGAGGCACTATTTTCTCTCCCGTCCCCGCCGTTTCGGCAAGAGTCTGCTGGTCAGTACGCTGAAGGAACTGTTCGAGGGAAACGAACCGCTGTTCCAAGGTCTGGACATTCACCCGCACTGGGACTGGTCGGCTAGGCACCCCGTAGTCCGCCTGAGTTTCGGTGGAGATGTTGATACGCCCGAAGATGTGGAAAACCATGTACTAAACCAGCTGTACAGGATCGAGCGGGCATTTGACCTGGAAACCCTGTCCTCGGCACGATCCGCCTCCCAGAGACTGGAGAATGTCCTGTATTATCTGCACCAGGCAACCGGCCGACAGGTAGTGGTGCTGGTCGATGAATATGACCGGCCTGTCCTGAACGTGCTGGAGGATAGCAGTAAGGCCAGGATAAACAGGGACCGGTTGCGCGACCTGTACAGCATCCTGAAGGATGCAGAAGAGCATATCCGCTTTGTCTTCGTGACCGGCATCACGATGTTCTCGAAGACC
>JAJEAV010000064.1 GCA_022822625.1 Gammaproteobacteria bacterium
AATCGCTTGTCCAAGCACTATTCACCACAGCCATTTTGACCAACTCCCCGTTTTCGTCAGTAAATCGAGACTCAGTCTTCAATAAGGCAAGTAGGGTTCTGGAAAAACTGTTTTTCACGTCTGTTTCTCAGTAGTGCCAACGATCAAAAGATATTATTGCTGGCCATTTCACAAGCAACGTAGTGTACCAAAATCTAGGTATATTGGCAGAATTGAGGCATGTCATACTGACTTCTCAATCTGTTTATCTCTTAATAGTAACTTCGAAACGTCTTGTACCAATAGTGGGCGTGTATTTTCGTAAAGCCGTGCTAACTTGCTTTATCTCCCATCCTCTATTGAAATTATTCTCAAAATAAGCGATATTCCAACTTCGATCATGTATGGAGCTCGGCATTTCATGCCAGAACACCCCCCAAGTACGCGTTTGACGGAACAGTCCGATGGAGCAGATACTGTATCATTTGAATCAGTATTGGCATTCGGTTGCGAGTTATTTCGCTTTCGACATGGCCTTGCTGTCGGAGACGGATATGATTATCCGGCTCATTCTACAGGTATGTCTGCTGGTCTGCTCTGCGTTCTTTTCTAGTTCGGAAACCGCTCTTTTTTCACTATCCCGCCTTGATCTGCAGCAACTGCGCAGAGAGAGAAACCCCAGCTCCGAGACAATTCACGAGTTGCTTGATCAACCTCGTAGACTGATTATTTCCATTCTGAGTGGCAATGAACTGGTCAATATCGCATCTGCCGTAAATATGGCTACCATCGTGGTGATGCTATATGAGCCTGAAAAGGCCTTTATCATCAACATGGTAATCATGATTCCCCTGTTGTTGCTGCTTGGGGAAGTCACCCCAAAAACCATAGCCGTTGCAAATCCTGTACGGTATAGCACGAGAATCGTGGCAAAACCGCTTTGGCTCTGGATTCGCCTGATCGCACCAGTCCAGTGGGCTGTACGAGGCATCGCTGACCGCATCACTACCTTGATTGTCAGTGAAACCAAGACTGCAGACAACATCCTGCAGGTTGATGAGTTTCTTACCTTGGTCGAACAGGTATCCGAAGAAGGCGTCCTCGATGCAACCGAAAGAGCGCTAATCCACAATTTGCTGGCAGCCAATGAAGCAGAAATCGTTGAGGTCATGACGCCAAGAACCAAGATGGCATTTCTGAATGTCGACATGGATGTCCCCGAAATGATCGAAAAGTTTATTGCAATCGAACATCCGCGAGTACCCGTATTCAAGACCCACCGGGATAATCTTGTGGGCTTCATCCATGCCGAAGACATTATGCGGCTGGTATTGGACGAAAACGATCTCAGCAAATATGAACCGGAAGACATCATGCATCCTCCCGTGGTTGTGCCGCTCACCAAGAAGGTTGATGAAATGTTTGAATTCTTCCAGTCCAATCAGGTTCGGGCAGCAGCATGCCTCAATGAATTCGGCGGAGTAGAGGGATTTATCACCATGCGCGATGTACTGAGCTTCATTTTCGGAGACATCAGTGGTGGGTCAAGAGCCATCGTCCACTACTATGAAGAAAAGGACAATAACGACTATGTGGTTCCCGGAGATATGCGACTTAATGATTTCGACAACCTGACCAATTTCGGAATTGAAGACCCGCGCATGACTACCATTGCCGGTTACGCCTTCCGTCTTCTTGACAGATTGCCCAGGGAAGGAGACATCGTTGAGGATGATGATATCATTATTCAGATTCTGGAAATGGATTCACACCGTATTTCAAGGGTTCGGGTTGCCAAAGGTCTGGATATAAAGGAATTTGTATCTGAATCTGCGACTATTGAAGAGAAAATTGTGATGGAAGGGACAGAGAATGGTTCCGCCCCCAGAGATTATGATGAAACCGAGTTTCCGGACGAAGTGGAAATTCCGGATTCAGAAGCCAGTGAGGTCAGACCATGACAGTTGTTTTGCTCATACTCCTTATATTGTTTTTGCTACTACTGAAGGGCTTCTTCTCCGGATCTGAAATTGCCCTCGTGAATTCGGACAAGATCAAACTGACGGCCAAGGCAAATATGGGTAACCGTGGGGCCAAGGCGGCTCTTGATTTCTACAAGACACCCGACACTATGCTCGGAACAACTCTGGTAGGTACAAACGTCGCAACAGTTGCACTGACAACCCTGCTGACTATTGTATTCTTACGAACCTTCGGTGAGAGCGGTGACCTGCTCTCGTATCTTATTCTGACCCCACTGTTGTTGATTTTGGGAGAAATTGTTCCCAAGAGTATATTCCAGCAAAAATCAGACCAGATTGTCTCCTATGTGGTCTATCCACTTCGAGTCTTCTCCTGGGTGTTTTATCCCGTGATTTTCATCTTCTCAAGAATTGCCCGCCTGTTTGCAAGACTTATGGGTGCCGGAAAATTTGAACAGAATTTTTTCATGACGCGGGAGCAGGTTCGCTCAGTTGTTGAGATGACTGAAAAAACCTCAGCGGTAAATGCATTTGATCGGGCCAGAATCAGACGGGTCATCCGGTTTGCAGATACCACAGTAGGGGAGGCAATGATTCCGATTGCCGAAGTAACAGCTATTGACCACAATCGAAGCATTCTGCGTGCCATTGCGACTGTCAGGCGAAAGGGCTTCAACAGGATTCCGGTCTATCGAAACAACACCAACAATATCATCGGTATTGTTACGCTGACAACATGGAATTTAATGGATAAAACGCTTGGCGAGAAAGATCTCAAGGAATTCACCAAACCCGCCTATTATGTGCTTCAGTTCCAGACTATTGATCAGTTACTTCCGGTTTTGCGGCAGAGGGAGGATCGCATGGCGGTTGTGGTTGATGAATTTGGCTCAGCCGTGGGCATCATCACCATGGAAGATATCGTTGAAGAAGTGGTTGGAGATATTGATGTTGGGTACGATTTTGATGAGTACTTGCCTCGACGGAAACGGATCATTGAGGAAATCGAAAAGGATGTCTATCTGGTCGACTCGAGAATGTCGGTTTTTGACTTTAACGAACATCTGGACGTGGCATTGAATGGTCGATTTACTCATACCATCGGTGGGCTTGTTATGAATTCAATCGGATATATTCCGGAAGTTGGGGAATCGATCGTTGAACAGGGTTATCAGTTTATCGTTCAAGAACGCAATGAAAAAGGGATTGAATCTCTGCGCGTTGAAAAAGTTGGTTAAAGCGTGCTCGAGCAGGAAATCAAGCTAGTTGTTGATGATCAGAAGACTCTGGACTCCATAGTCCAGAGCGAATTAATCCGGCCTTATATACGAAAGAGGCTGGGGGTTACTCCGTTTATCGCCCGTTATCACGATACCCCAAACCGGGACTTTACTCTCTCGTACTCATCTCTTCGATCCAGAATGGAGGGGGAGCTGATGCGGGCTACGTTTAAGGAGAAGGGTAGTATTGTCGATGGCTTATCGCAACACCAAGAATTGGAAACGATAATTGATGAGTGGCTTGAGACCCCAGGAATGCTTCCTGATGGGCCGCTCAAAAGCCGGGTTCTGCAAATTGTCAATGCGAATGATCCGCTTGAGACCATTGTCTCCGTTGAAATGTCGAGAACAATCCTGGAACTGAATATCGAAAGCTCCGAAATCGAATGTGCAGCAGATAGTGGCTACATTTTTGCCAACCGGAAGTCAGTACCACTTTTCGAATTGGAGCTTGAACTGAAACAGGGGGAATTACTGCCCATGCGTCAATTGGCAGAGAAACTGAAAGAGCGCTATTCCCTGGCTTGGTCAACTCAAACCAAGCTCGCGATTGGCATGAAGTTGTGGAACAATTGAACCTGCAAACCATCAACCATGATAACCAATCCGGGTTGGTATCCGGCGCCATGCAAGCTATTTCACCAAATTTTGATTCCCGTCCCGATGATATCGAAATTGATGTACTGGTAATTCATGCGATCAGCTTGCCACCAAATCAGTTTGGAGGACGTCATGTTGAAAAGTTGTTTACCAATCAACTGGATATTACTGTTGATCCCTTTTTTCGCGAGATTGAAGACCTTAGGGTTTCCAGCCATTTCTATATTGATCGAAGCGGGCAATTGACACAATTCGTATCAACCTATGATCGAGCTTGGCACGCCGGAGTATCCATTCATAATAGTCGAGAAAAGGTGAACGATTTTTCAATCGGCATCGAATTGGAGGGGTGTGATACAGTACCCTTTGAAACTGCCCAGTATCAGACCCTGTCATTGCTTACTCGGTGTCTTCTAACAGCATTTCCAGAAATAACAATGGAAAACATTGTTGGACACAGTGATATTTCCCCTGGCCGAAAAACAGATCCCGGGTCCTGCTTTGACTGGAATCGTTATCGAAAGCTCGTCAAGAAGCTGGTTTCCCAGTGAACCGGTCAATACCTCTCCAAGGCCTATTGCTGACCATGGTAGACCCACATACTATTGTGCAAACCTCATTATCAGTGGATAGAATGCCTGCTGAACAGGGACTGACCAAACAGTAAGAAAAACTTGTTAGATATATGCATCACAACATGCGATCTATATGTATGTTGAATTTATCCAATTTGACCCATGGCCCTGCACATCACAATGCGACAATTGCAGATATTTGAATCAGTTGCGAGAAACCTGAGTTTTACTCGGGCGGCTGATGAATTGCACCTGACCCAACCGGCTGTTTCTATCCAGGTTCGACAACTTTCGGAAATTCTGGAGATGCCGCTATTTGAGCAGATGGGAAGGAAAATCTTTCTTACCGAGGCAGGGCATGCCTTGCTTAGGCATAGTCGGATCATGCTTAATCAACTCAATGAAATTGAACATGAAGTTAATCTTTTGCGCGGAGTAGAAGGGGGACGACTAAAAATCTGCATTGCTTCGACCGTGAATTATTTTGCGGCTCGACTTCTGGCTCGCTTCTACGAAGAGCACAAGGGAATAAATATCAGTCTTGAGGTCATCAACCGACAGGAATTAATCAAGAGACTGGATGGTAACGAGCCTGACCTTGTGTTGATGGGATCTCCCCCGGAAGGTCTGGATACTGAATCCATATCATTTATGGACAATCCATTAATCGTTATTGCTTCTCCAAACCACCCTATGGCGGGAAGACAGAAAATACCGATTGACGAGTTGAATGGAGAGACCTTCATAATTCGGGAATCCGGTTCAGGTACCCGTCAGGAGATGCAGAGGGTGTTTGATGAAAATGGTGTCAGGCCTACCTTTGGCATTCAGGTATCCGGAAATGAAATCGTCAAACAGAGTGTTCAGGCCGGTTTGGGTCTTGCTGTAGTTTCCATTCACACTGTGAGACTCGAATTGGAATTAGGACGTCTTGTTTCACTTGATATTGAAGAATTCCCGGTAATCAGACAATGGTATATTGTTTATCGAAGTGGCAAACAACTTACGCAGACAGCAAAGGTATTCATCGATTTTGTGTTGGCCGAGACGGCCGGGAAGTCGACAGGTCTTCCTTGAGTCAGTAATATTGAATCCTGTTCGATTATTCGCCGTATTTTTGCAATCTATCCTTGACTGTTATCTTCTTCTGATTTCTAATTCAGTCTTCAATTAAATGGCCAGGTAGCTCAGTCGGTAGAGCAGTGGACTGAAAATCCTCGTGTCGGCAGTTCGATTCTGCCCCTGGCCACCACATATTCAATAATATAGGAAGATTCGGTTTTCAATCCCTGTGTCATTTGGTACACCCCTGCTGGAATTGACTCATGTCGATGCCAAACGTCGTAATGAACTCACTGCTCTTTTTGCGGATGCAAAGCCTAGTCTTATTTATGTTACGGTATTTCCTGATCGGGCTGTGATGGGACGATATTTGGCTGAAATTTCATGGGAAACAGAAGTTTGGTGTGCAGACTCTCCTACACACCTAATCCATTTTAATGGTGAACGCTTCTTAGGGCCTTACAAAGAATAGTCAGCAGAGTATCTAAATGAAGACTAAACTGTATGCGTGCTGGCACCAGCGAGTTATTGTCAAAAGTGATGGCCGATCACCAGGTCGCCGCTTGATCACCCTGCCAAACACCACTTTTGACAATAACTTCCTGAAAACAGGTCCTGGCCTACTTGGTTAAAGGCTTAGAAGAAGAGAAGGATATCCATGCACGTTGACGATCATGCTGTTGAGGAAATCTTGGCTGAAGGACGCCGTTTCATGGTGCCTCTCTATCAGCGAAAGTATCAGTGGCACGACTTCCAGCTTGTTCCCTTCTGGGAAGACGTCGAAGCAAAGGCAATCGAGGTCTTGGAGGGTGAGAGTAAGTTTCAGCATTACATGGGTGCGCTGATCCTCGCCCCGGTCGGGGAAGCCGCGCAAATCGGCGTAACGCCGAAAGTTCAGGTTGTCGATGGCCAGCAGCGGCTCACCACCTTCCAGTTGTTCCTTGTGGCACTGCGTGAAGTTGCCCGCAAGCATGGCTGCGAAGAGATCGTCGAGCATGTGCACGATTATCTGTTCAACAAGTTGAAGTCGAAGGACAAGGATGAGCTTACGAAGTTCAAGCTGACGCCCACGCCGTCCGATCAGAATATCTATTACGACATCATTGAAGAGCACTACAGCACAATTCGGGACCGGTATCGCGAGCACTACTGGGGTCGCAGTGTTCCAAAAAACACGCCGTTCCGAGCGCTACGAGCCTATGATAAGTTTTTTCGTCTTATCAACCACTTTGTGCAATTCGGCTCTGGTGAGTTACATACCGACGGAGATGATGAGGGTAAGGCAGAAACGATTGCAGATGAGACGGACACCAAAGAGGCTGTCGGAACTCGCCTCGAAGCGATACTGACTGCATTACTCAATCGCATGAAGCTGGTTGTCATCACTCTTGGTGAAGACGACGATGCACAGGTCATCTTCGAGACCTTGAACTCGAAAGGAGAGCCGCTGCTGGCGATGGATCTCGTTCGAAACAACATCTTCTATCGGGCGGAGAGGGAGCAGGCTGAAATCAAAGATCTATATGACGAACTTTGGAGCCCATTTGATCATTCCTGGTGGCGAGAGTCGGCACCATTTGCACGGCCCAAGCGGCCCCGGATCGACCATTTTCTGACTCATGTTCTTGCAGCAGAGACAGGTCAGAAAATCTCGATGCGAGAACTTTACGCTGAGTACCGGGCTTTTGCAGACCCGAAAGGCAAACCGCGTTTCGATAATGTTGAAGATGAGCTTCGGGTTTTAAGGAAATATTCACCGATCTATGAAACCCTTGAAGGACGCTTGGATGACGACGAAGACCTTCAATGGCTCGGGCGAAAGTTGGCCGCATGGCAAGTGACCACTGCCTATCCAATTGCAATGCAAATCAGCGCAAGTGACACAAACGGGGACGAAAAGCGCGTACTGTACCGTTTGATTTATTCGTATATTGTTCGCCGAGCACTTTCAGGTTTGACAGCCAAGAACCTGAACCGAGTCTTCCAGAGTATTTCCCAAATCTTTATAAACGAGGGTCCAAGTGTTTTGACCATGAGGCGCTATTTCGCAGAAAGAACCGGTGACAGTACACGATTCCCGGACGACAAAGAGTTCCAGCAAGGGATTCTTTCCCGGCCGGCTTATTCACTTGCTCCTCAAACACGGATCAAAGATGTGCTCTGGGCACTGGAAGAGGCTAGCCGAACGAAATTTTCCGAGAAGACCCCGATGCCTGGTGGGTTGTGGACAGAACACGTCCTCCCAGTTTCGTGGACCGAAGATTGGCCATTTGAGGATGGTGAATTCGTAGAACGATGGTCAATCGACCCAAAAGCGGTACTTCGCAACACTCTGCTTCATACTCTGGGTAATCTCACTTTATTGACTAGTGGCCTCAATATGTCATCCGGGAATAAAGGTTTCCTTGAAAAGTGCAACAAGCTTGAGAAGCATACCGGGTTGTTTCTCAACAAATGGTTCTTAGATAAAGACTGTTGGTACGAAGCTCAAATCAGGGAACGAGGTGACGCGTTTGCACAAATGGCCGTGAGTATCTGGCCACCACTCAACGAACAAAAAATCCATCTCGAGCACGAGGAATTCTGATGAACTCCGTAGCAAATCAGTAAACGACAGGTAGGGGGTCTTTAGCGGGCATGCGGAGTCGTGGACAGACTGCGTTCACAGAATCTGATTTTCTCAAAAATCCTTTAGAATAAACGCTTTCTCCGGTTCCATCTCGCTTGCCGCATTCAGTTTTCACTACTTATATCAAGCTAATCTAACATATTGAACCAACAAGATTTACACTCAGCGTGCTGGGTTTTCCCTGTCTCAGCATAATCAACATTTTTTCAGTTTTTCTGACACTGAAAATCCTCGTGTCGGCAGTTCGATTCTGCCCCTGGCTACCATTATTTATCAATAAGATAGAATACTTTCCTTCCCAATCCCCCTGTCGTTCGGCACAATTTCGGTACACTTACACTGGAATGGCCCCATAGCAACGATTAACAAGACTCCCCCGTTCGCACACTTGGAAGGCAATGATCCGCAAGCGCGTTTGGCCGACCACCATCAAGACCTTCCGCACCAAGCAGGATGCCCAGGACTGGGGACGTCGCACTGAGGATGAGATGGTACGCAGTGTGTATATTGACCGTGCTGACTCAGATCGTCTCCTGCTAAAGCGTGCACTGGACCGTTACCTGCATGAAGTCTCCTCTGCAAAACGTGCGATCACTGCCTATGCTGAACAGCACAAGGCGAAGGCTTTGAAGGAAAGCCTCGGGGCTTATAGCCTAGCGGCCATCACATCGAATGACCATGCCCTGGGGGTAGTGGGTGCCTTCGTTCGCGCGGAAGCCACTCTCGATGAGTTCCCTCAGCAAGGTGATCTTCGACCCATCGACAGCCAGGATCCTACGGCCCTCCAGGGTAGGCATTCGGCGTTGGCGGCGAGGATCTCCTGGAGCAGGCGCTTGAATGCGGCCTCGTCAAGATTCTCTCGCGTCTCGTAGGCCGTCGACGCTGCTGGTGGCTCGTCCTGCGGCAACCCGACCAGCGCCTTAAAGCGCTTCGAGAACCGGCAAGACCGGGAGCCCCTTCGCGTCAGTTATCATGACAAACTCCTTTCTGCGGATCAATGACACCTCGCAAAAGGAAAATCCCGGCTCTAGACTGCCACGGCGGTTCAGTTCGGACAGTCATCTGAGAGCGACCAGGACTGGCGATATGTCATCCATGTGCTACAGCTTGTGCTGTGAAGGCTACGCTGATTGAGACGAAGACCGCGAAGACAATCCACTGGCTCCAACTCCGACCGAGAAAG
>JAJEAV010000067.1 GCA_022822625.1 Gammaproteobacteria bacterium
TGCGGACAAGTTGATCGTTGCCTGTGTACTGGTATTGCTGGTTTCGGACCCCGGCATACTGGAGCGGGTGATTCATCCTGCCGTGTTTTCGGTAGCGGTGTGCGTGATCATCGGTCGGGAGATTGCCATATCGGCGTTGCGTGAATGGATGTCGGATCTGGGGAGTCGGGGAGTGGTTTCGGTGAGTCTGCCAGGCAAGCTCAAGACCGTGTTTCAGATGGTGTCGATAGTCTTGCTGCTGTATGCTGAGCCAGTGTATGGTGTTCCAGTATTCCGGATTGGAGAGGTTGTTTTCTATACGGCGGCACTGTTGACATTATGGTCGATGTGGGTATACCTGAAGTCTGCCCTGCCGATTCTCATACAGGATCCGACTGCGGTTCGGGAGTCTGGCCGGGAGATGGAAGAGGGAACAAGGGGACGAGTGAAAGCCGGGTTAGAGAAACGGCTTAACCAACTCTCGTAACGCCTCCATGCCAAGAGCAAGCAAAATAGGATCGCTACTCCACTCCCATGAAGCTTTTACAACATCGGGCAGTGGACAAATTGAGTATAGAGGTATAACTGCTCGCAGATGATTTATTTGTCTGGGGATATCGTTTTGGCCGGAGGCTTTTCCGGTTCTCTGAAGTCAAGCAATATGCCGTATAAGGATCCCAGTCCATCGGGTTTTGTCGTAAATCCAGCCAATCGCAAGGCATGCCATGCCATTGCATGATTGGAGGATGTAATCGGCAACCCCATATCTTTCTCCAGTTGTTCGCAAAACTTCACCATCTTGATCGAAGTGCAAGAGACGAACACCGCGTCTACATCATTGGATTGCGTTATTTCCTGAACCGCATTTTCGATAGAGGCTTGAGAGATGCGTGAGACTATTGAGTCCCGCTCTTCTTCAAATGTACCGAGCACCGGTACGTCAAATCCACCTCGTTGAATATGCCTTATAACGGTCTTATTGACCTCTTCAATATAAGGGGTAATTACTCCTATGCGTTTTGCATGAAATGCACGAAATGCTGCGAAGGCGGCAGTAATGGGAGTTGTGACTGTAGACCCAGGCTTGGCCCTTCTGATGAGCTGAAATACCTCCTCTTCACCTATAGTCATAGTTGCAGATGTACATCCATAGGCAATTACGTCAATCTCGCTGTCGGGGGTCAGAATAGAAGCACAATCTGTAATCCGGCCCGCCATGTCAGCCAGACTCTCCGGCGTGATCGAGTCGATATTGGCTATACGACTGTGGTGCAGACGAACAGCAGGGAATTTCTCAAGAATAAGCCGAAATTCGTCCTCAATTGTATAATCGGTTGCCAGAACAATAAGTCCGACACTCGGAGTTTCCTCAAAGCGCGAATCAAGTTCATGCTGGAAAATTTTGGTCAACATGGTTTTGGAACTGGACATCAAGCATGCCAAAAAATTCCATTATTCAGGAAATGTCTCGACTGCTTTCATGAAACTCGGGCCACATGATCTTGACGATAGCACTGGTTCTGGCTAGAGATTTGCATTGATCAATAATTGCCGGCGTATCCCGATTGGATTGTTCTCGTTCTCTTTCCTCTATTGCCCAGTGCATGGTTTGATAAGCGGTGGTCGACACCGGCCCCAGTAATTCCATGACATGAGTGCAGCTTTCAGTTCGTGTAATCAGTTCTCGGGCCTTACGCATCCAACCTGCTTCAATTTTAAGGCCCACGAGTCGACCCATTACATCACAGGTACTTCTGCAAAGTGAAAAAGGGGTAGAGGGCATCTCTACATGGACATCTCGAATGATCAAGTCCAGATCAAGAGTCAGACAAACTGTCATGTTGTGAATCGCATTCCCAGGCTGGATTTCTCCCCGTTCGTGATTGGAGATGCTGTAGGTTTTTTCATCAGTCAGGGTGGCTTCAATATCCCACAACCCGTCGTCTCTTTCATACCCGTGACACTGAATTGAGCGGGTATGCAAATGCTTGCGACGGGCTATTTTCAGATTGTTCATTTTTCTCTCGGATGCAGAATAAACTGGGTACAGCGAAATTCGGCAACTTTTTTGCCGGTAGTCTTTTCAATCACGGTTGCATCCCAGACCTGGGTTTTTTTCCCTTTGTGAACGCAATCAGCTCGACATTGCAGTGTGCCTTTTCCAACCCCTCGTATGAAATTGCATTTGAGTTCCAGTGTAGTGAATGTTTCGGCTTCTTCTGGTAGGTTTGCATAGGTTGCATACCCGGCAGCCGTATCTGCCAGAGCCACGATACTTCCCCCATGAACGAATTTCATGATATTCAGGTGAGAGTCTTTAATGGGCATTTCAAGAACGGCATGTGATTCGCCGATTTCGATAGCAACAATGCCAAGGAATCCAGACAGATTATTTTTGTCTTGATTATTGATAAACTCAGGTGTGCATCTCATCAATCAAGCTCCAATGAACTCCACAATGCATTCTAGAGAACCGATCACTGCGGTTGGCTCGAATTCCCATGGGTCCAGTATGATTTGCTCGTTTCGACGAACCCAAAGCGTATTCATGCCCATTGCTGAAGCGCCAATAATGTCGAACCCGTTGCTGGATATCAGCCAGGCGTTGTCTGGACTACTTCCGGTGAACTCCATGAAATACTGATAAGTTTTGGGAGCGGGCTTGAAAGTTTCTATATCATCGACACTCACGGTTTTGCCAAAATAGCCACGAATTCCTGCGTTTTCCAGAACCAGGTCAACGGCTTCTCGTTGTCCATTTGAAAATGCATGCATTTCGCAACCGGCATTTTTCAGTTTTTCCAGCCCTGCAATTGCATCCGGGAATGCAGGTAGTGTTTGATAGGCAGCAATCAGGTTTTGAAACTGGTCTTCAGTAAATGCATGTCCATGAGATTCTGCAGTGTGTTGCAAGGCACTTCGAGTACATGCCGAAAAATCCTGATAGCACTGCATAAGACCACGTCGAAATGTATATTCCAGCTGTTTTTCGCGCCAGGCAATCGAAAAACCAGTTGCAGAGTCTCCGATCATGGTTTCAAGAAGGGTAATCACGCCATGTGTGTCAATCAAGGTCCCATATACGTCAAACCCTACTACCTGTTTCATGTTACACCTCAAAATCAATGGGTGCCCTGGCGAGGTTCACCCTGGACATGACCGGACGATCGAGCAAGGTACATATGGAACGCCCGACGATGATTAGCCTGCTCAGATCTACGCCGTGGTGAATACCCATCCCATCAAGCATGAAAACCACATCTTCTGTCGCTACATTACCGCTAGCTCCGTGGGCATAGGGACATCCACCAAGTCCAGCCACAGAGGAATCAACAACACTGATTCCCGCTTGAAGGGCAACCAGAATATTAGCCAGCGCCTGCCCATATGTATCGTGAAAATGCACGGCAAGCCGTTCGACTGGAATATGCGGAACAATTGTATCGATTAATACTCGTGTAGCTACTGGAGTACCAATTCCTATGGTGTCTCCCAGAGAAATTTCATAACACCCCATGTCTTCCAGGGATCTCGCAACAGACAAGACTTTTTCGGGTGATACGGTGCCTGTATAGGGACAGCCCAGCACACAAGAAATGTACCCCCGCACCTTGATTCCTTGATCAATCGCCGTCTTTGCGACCTCGGAGAAGCGCTGGATGCTTTCACTGATGCTGCAATTTATGTTTTTCTGGCTGAATGTTTCCGAGGCGGCGGCAAATACGGCAATTTCCCTTGCTCCGGCAGATAGGGCATTGTCAAGCCCCCGCATGTTGGGAACCAGTACCGGATATCCAACTCCCGCATCCATATCTAGTCCGGAGAGCACCTGACTTGTATCTGATATTTGAGGAAGAAGATCAGGACGAACAAAACTGCCTGCTTCGACTTGCTTCAAGCCAGCCTCGGCTAGACTTTGAACCAGTCTGATGCGTTCCGGGACAGGAAGAGTCCTGGATTCGTTCTGCAATCCATCACGAGGCCCGACTTCGACAATTTTGACTGATTCCGGAATCATGCGGATTCGATGATGACAAGTGAGGTGTTTTCGGTTACCGAATCGCCGGATTTGCAGTAAACTGTTTTCACTGTTCCAGAACTCGGCGCCAAGATATCATGTTCCATTTTCATGGCCTCAATACAGAGTAGGCGATCACCCTTTGACACAGATTGACCGGGCTCGACCCGGACTTCGATCACCATGCCCGGCATTGGTGAGAATACGGTGCCTGATGCATCAAGCCGATCACGGCTGGCATGATCAATACCCAGAATATCAACTCTATGATGCTGTCCATCAATGTGCAGAAAAACCGTATTATTGGTATGAACCGCGTACAGTTTGGTCTGTTTGCCACGAATTGTTACCGAAATTTCATGGTGGCTCTTTATTTCCGCATCCAGTATTAACCCATCTTCGAATTCAAATCGACCGAGATTATACGTAAAGACCATGGCTTGACGTTGAACATCAATGGCATATTCAAAACAGTATTTACGGGTTGATTCAGTGCGAAGAGGGTGCATGGCCAACCAGGGCGAATGATGATCGCTTTGCGTGCCCTGTTTGACTAGTTGCGAATCAAGGTCTTGGAGAAATAGCCAGGCACAGGCGAAATAGGGGGTTTTGTCGTTGGTGGGGATATGTGATAAAACCTGCTCAAGATTGTGGGTGAGATACTGGGTATCGTAGCTTGATTCAATAAAATCGGGTTGTTTCAGAATCGATTGCAGAAAACTGATATTGGTTGGAACACCCAGAATTCGATAGTCTTCCAGTACGGTAATCATTAGCATCCTGGCGTCTTCACGATCTTCTGTCCAGGTAATTACCTTCGAGATCATGGGATCATAATGGGCAGAAACTTTACTGCCTGCTACAACGCCAGTATCAATACGGATAGTGTCTTTCAGACTACCGAAGTTATATTCGGGGTGTGTGATATCCAGGATAGTGCCGGTTGCCGGTAGAAAGCCCCGGTCCGGGTTCTCGGCATAGACCCTGACTTCCATGGCATGACCGTTTTGCTCGATATCTTCCTGTTTGCAGGGAAGCGGCTCTCCGGATGCAACCCGTAGTTGCCACTCAACCAGATCCTGACCGGTGACCTTTTCAGTGACCGGATGTTCAACCTGCAATCGAGTATTCATTTCCAGAAAATAAAATTGACTGGAATCGACCAGAAACTCGATAGTACCAGCACCGACATAACCAATAGCCTTTGCACAATTGACTGCTGCCGTGGTCATTTCGCTACGTAACTTGTCTGTTAGAAGAGGTGCAGGGGACTCTTCAATCACTTTCTGATATCGTCTTTGCATAGAGCAGTCGCGTTCATACAAATGAACAGTGTTGCCATGGCTGTCCGCAAATACCTGGATTTCAATGTGGTGAGACGATGGAAGGTATTTTTCGATAAGCACGCTGTCATTCCCAAACGCAGAAAGGCTTTCACGCTTTACCGACTCCAGCGACGGCAGAAAATCTTCTGCAGTGGTGACAACACGCATGCCTTTGCCACCACCACCCGCCGCAGCCTTGATCAAGATCGGGTAACCAGTTTTCTCAGCCGCGCTTATCAGCGTATCAGGGCTTTGATCTTCGCCGTCATACCCTGGCAATACCGGTACGCCGGAGTTTATTGCAGCGGTACGTGCGCTGTCTTTCAGCCCCATGACCCGAATTGCTTCAGCATCGGGTCCAATAAATACCAGTCCTGTTGCCTTGCAACGTTCTGCAAACTCTGCATTTTCAGATAGGAATCCATAGCCAGGGTGAATTGCTTCAGCACCGGATTGTTCAGCCGCCTTGAGAATCTTGTCGATATCCAGATAGCTTTCCATCGGTGTTGCACCGCCGATCGGGATGGTTGCATCGCAAGCCTTGGTGAATGGCGCACCTCGGTCTGGATCCGAACAAACAGCTACGGTATCAACCCCGAGTCTGCTGGCAGTTCGAGCGATACGACATGCTATTTCGCCACGGTTTGCAATCAGTATTCGTTTAAACAAAACCCACCTTACATTCTAAAGATTCCGAACCGGGTATCCGGAATTGGTGCATTGAGCGAAGCGGAAATACCCAAACCGAGCACCTGACGGGTATCGCGTGGATCAATAATGCCGTCGTCCCACAATCTTGCGCTCGCATAATAGGGGTGGCCCTGAGTTTCATACTGCTCTCGGATTGGTTTCTTGAATTCTTCCTGCTCTTTTTCGGGCCAGGATTCCCCTCTGGACTGTTTTACATCCATTCGTATCTGTGTCAGAACATTGGAAGCCTGTTCACCACCCATAACCGATATTCGCGCATTGGGCCACATCCAGAGGAAACGAGCGCCAAATGCGCGCCCACACATCGCATAATTGCCTGCGCCGAAACTGCCCCCGATTACGACGGTGAATTTTGGGACCTTGGCGCAAGACACTGCGGTAACCATTTTTGCTCCATCCTTGGCGATGCCTCGAGATTCATATTTTTTTCCAACCATGAATCCGGTGATGTTCTGAAGGAAGACCAGGGGTATTTTTCTCTGACAGCAGAGTTCGATGAAGTGAGTTCCCTTTAGTGCAGATTCCGAAAACAGGATACCATTATTGGCAATAATTCCAATCGGATATCCATGTAGTCGAGCAAGGCCGCAAACCAGAGTGGTGCCATAGTTTTCCTTGAACTCTTCAAAATTGCTTGCATCAACGATACGTGCGATGACTTCCCGGATATCGAAAGGCTTGCGCGAGTCTTCAGGTATGACACCGAGAAGTTCGTCTGGAGGGTAAGCCGGCTCGATGGGTGTCTCCGCAATCAGGTCGATTGACTTTTTCCGATTCAGGTTGGAGATGACAGAGCGGGCAATTTTCAAGGCATGCTGATCATTTTCCGCGATATGGTCGACCACGCCTGATACTGTGCCGTGTACCTGGGCTCCGCCGAGTTCTTCTGCGGTAACCTTTTCACCCGTTGCCGCCTTGACTAGCGGGGGACCGCCCAAAAAGATGGTGCCCTGATCACGCACGATGATGCTTTCATCGCACATGGCGGGTATATAGGCACCACCGGCTGTGCAACTGCCCATAGTTACTGCAACTTGAGGAATACCGGCTGCCGACAGGTTTGCCTGGTTGTAGAAAATTCGTCCAAAGTGTTCCCGATCCGGAAATACCTCATCCTGCAATGGCAGAAACGCACCGCCAGAGTCGACCAGATAGAGGCAGGGCAGGTGGTTTTGCAGGGCAATTTCTTGTGCCCGTAAATGTTTCTTGACCGTAATAGGAAAATAAGTTCCGCCCTTGATAGTCGCATCATTGGCAACAATTACACATTCGAGCCCTGAAATTCGACCAATGCCGGTAATAATTCCACCGGCAGCTACTTCTCCACCGTACATATCCCAGCCTGCAAATTGCGATAGTTCGAGAAAGACTGTCCCTTGATCAATCAAGAGATTGATTCGGTCACGAACCAGAAGCTTGCCTCGTTCCGTATGTTTTTCTCGTGCGGATTGACTGCCGCCCTGCATGATGCTCGTCAGATGGACATGGAAATCACTGACTTTCGCCTGCATGGCATCAGTATTCATCTGATATTCCCGAGTGCCGGGTTGCAAGTTGCTTTTCAGAATGGTCATGTCAGAGGTCAGTAACGTTCAAGGACCATGGCTGTCGCCTCGCCGCCCCCGATGCATAGCGAGGCCACGCCCATCTTCGAGGAGTAGTCATGCATGGCAGAAGCCAGGGTTGTCAGTATGCGGGCACCCGATGCACCAATTGGATGACCCAGAGCACAGGCTCCACCACGAACATTCATTTTATCAGGCGATATGTCAAGGTCCCGCATTGCGGACATGGTGACTACTGCGAATGCTTCATTTACTTCATACAAGTCCACATCCTCAACAGCCAGGCCTGTCTGTTTCAGGACTTTCCTGATTGAGTCAGTCGGGGCTGTGGTAAACCAGGATGGGTCATGTGCATGTGTGGAATGACCCGCGATTCTCGCCAGAGGGGTGAGATTTTCAGCAACTGCCGTTGATTCGAGCATAAGAACCATTGCTGATGCCCCATCAGAAATTGAGCTGGAATTGGCAGGAGTAACTGTGCCATCTTTACGAAACGCTGGTTTTAGATGTGGAATCTTCTGCATATTTGCATTGAATGGCTGCTCATCTTTGCTTATGACAATTTCGTCGTTCCGGGTACGCACGGTTACAGGAGCAATCTCCTGGTCGAAGTCTCCGGAGTCACTGGCAGAACGGGCACGTTTCAGGGAACGAATCGCAAATTCATCCTGTTCTTCACGGGTAAAGGAATACTTGTCAGCACAGAGCTCAGCAAAACTGCCCATCAATTGCCCTTTCTGATAAGCATCTTCAAGCCCGTCATAAAACATGGAGTCGACCACTTGAGCATGTCCCATACGATGGCCTGATCGGGCCTTCGGTAGCAGATAGGGCGCATTGGTCATGCTTTCCATGCCACCTGCTATCATGATGCGATTGGTTTTCGCAATCAATAGGTCATGTGCCAGCATCACCGCCTTCATGCCCGAACCACACATCTTGTTGATGGTTGTGCAGTTGGTGGAAAGAGCCAACTCTCCGCCAAGAGCGGCCTGACGGGCGGGAGCCTGGCCCTGTCCAGCCATTAACACATTGCCCAGGATGACCTCTTCAATCTGGTCATTGGCAAGACCGGTTCGCTCAACCAATGCACTTATTGCAACTGCGCCGAGTTCATTTGCACTGAGGTTTCTGAAACAGCCCTGAAAACTTCCCATGGGAGTACGGACAGCAGAGACAATGACGACAGGATCGGAGTTTGAGTTCATGAGCTTTCCTCAAAAATTTCCCTGCCAATAAGCATGCGTCGAATCTCGGACGTTCCTGCACCGATCTCGTAAAGCTTGGCATCTCTCAACAATCGTCCGGTTGGATAGTCATTGATATAGCCATTTCCTCCGAGAGCCTGAATTGCTTCAAGAGCCATCCAGGTTGCCTTTTCTGCACAGTACAGAATTGCTCCTGCAGAATCCTTCCGAGTGGCATCCCCAAGATCACAGGCATTGGCTACCGCATACCCATAAGCACGGCAGGCATTCATGGTCGAATACATATCCGCCAGTTTTCCCTGCATTAGCTGGAAGGTTCCAATGGGCTGGCCGAACTGCCTGCGTTCATGGACATACGGAACAACGATATCCATGCATCTTCGCATTATGCCAAGAGGTCCGCCTGACAGGACCACGCGTTCATAATCAAGTCCGCTCATCAATACGCCTACCCCATGATTTTCCTTGCCTAGCAGGTTTTCACAGGGGACTTCGACATTTTCAAAAATCAATTCCCCGGTATTGGAGCCACGCATTCCGAGTTTGTCGAGTTTCATCCCAGAGCGAAAACCGAACTTGCGTTCAACGATAAATGTGGAAATGCCCCTTGAGCCAGCATCCTTATCGGTTTTTGCATATATCACGACAATATCTGCATCCGGGCCATTGGTAATCCACATTTTCGTGCCATTTAGCACATAGACATCGCCTTTTTTTTCAGCATGCATTTTCAGGCCAACAATGTCCGAACCGGATCCTGGTTCTGACATGGCCAATGCTCCAATATGCTCGCCGGAAATCAGTTTGGGCAAGTACTTCCGGGTTTGTTCAGGAGTTCCATTGCGTCTAATCTGGTTTACACACAGGTTTGAATGGGCACCATAGCTCAGTCCAACGGAGGCGGATGCGCGGCTAATTTCTTCCATGGCAACAATATGAGCTAGGTAGCTCATTCCTGAACCACCAGAATCTTCGGGCACGGTGATTCCGAGAAGCCCCAACTCACCGAACTTTTTCCAGAGTTCGGCCGGGAATTCATTGGACTGATCGATTTGATCTGCGATGGGTAGTATTTCCTGCTCGGCAAAACTCCATACAGTGTCTCTGAGTAGGTCAATATCCTCGCCGAGATTGTAGTTTAGTGAATTTGCATACATGGATTGACTCGATATTGCTGGTTCGTTATAGATAATCCTTACGTTAACGTAAACGTAAATATTTTTCAATAACGTGCGAAGATAATTTCATGTTTTTATTTTGAATGAACCGCATTCCGTTTCTTGCTATTTGAGGGTTTTGTGTTAGCTGAAAGTGCTTGATATGGCGGTCATTCTTGATCCCTGAAAATGTCCCTTACCCCGGAAAATGACCAGGGATAACCGATTTTTACCTGCTTTCGGGCGTTTCGGTGATTTTCCCACCCCAGACCCGGCAAGGGTGGGGGAAATGACAGGGTACTCCGGCTATCTCCATGTTCCTGTTTGATAATGTACAGATGAAAAACCCACATTTCCGTGCCGCGATTTCGTTCATCACAATTCTTGTGAAAGCGAATCCTGCGTCAAATCCATCTTACAGACCTGACATTGCAGAAATTTGCTTCAACGCAAAAACCTCAATTCAGCCTGAGTAGTGGATACCCGAGCAGCCGTCAATCGCAAATTCAGGGACGGTAATCGCCTCATGCGTTTTCAGGAAGTCATTCCAGAGTGAATACTCGCAGGCATGACCAAGGTAGAGGCTTGAATTTTGGAAGTCGGTTGCAGTACTGCTGTACCGAATATCCAGGGTTCCGCTGGTTGGGAGAGAGAGCGATTGGCATAGGGGCATGAATACTTGTTGCCAGACATCTCGGAGGGCAGGAGAGAACGCGTACATGCCACACAGAATGAGGTGGCTAGTCATGGAAGATTGTTGCCTTGAAATTGTTCAGGCATGCAATGTTTTACAACTTTAGGAAGATGGCCTTACCGGTACTGCTTTTGCCAAAATAGCGGAAGTCAAAGGCTTGGCCCATTGAGGCATATCTTGATATATTTTCCCGACCACTTTTCCTTCTTTTAGGGCGACAAGTCTTTTTGCCTCTGGTTTCCCTTTCGTTATAGGAAGGGAATTGTCGTATACATGTATTTCGCTTGCCTTGGATATTAGGCCCAGCATGTTATGTATCGAATTTTTCCAGCGCTCTCTTATTTTGTCTTCAGGAATATCATGTCCTCCCTTGGAAACCCTGGTCGCTACACGCTCAATATGAAGTTCCGGACTGTTTAAGCCACAATATAAAATTCGAACTTTACAGCCTGCATCTATGGCCTCATGCAGCATTTGGGTGATTGTATGGCCACCTAACGTAGTTTCAAAAGCATAATCAGCTCCAGTCTCAATGGCTTTCTGAAGAAATTCAACGTTCAGTAGCCATGCTTTTGAATTTGCTTCATCCTGCGATAACGAATCATTTTTTATCATCAATGACCGAGCTACTTCATCTGGATTGAAGTAACTACCCTCGCACTTTTGAATATATTGACCAAAAATTGAACTCTTCCCGGCACCATTGATGCCGGCAATAACAGTAATCACAAAGACTCAGTTGCACCTGGCCTGTAACTGCCATTGATTTCGTCTATGCTGGCAGAAAATAGTGCATCGGCACCGGATCTTGATGCAGTGATACGTGAATACAGAGCATCATGAGAATCAGTAACCCTCATGAGGTCTGCTTCTCTGGCTTTTTCGACCAACTCAGGACATGTTTTCACGATAGCTACGATTTCTTCATATTGCCTTGCTGACATTACCACTGCGCGCTTTCTATTTCCTATGGTTAACTTGACAGGCGTTTCTATACTCTTTACCGCTTGGACCCCGCGACCAAAACCTACGCCTTGAACATCACGAAGTTCAGCAAGAGGTTTTAACCGCTTCATACGAATAAGAAGCTTGGTAGCCTTTTGTACTAGGGCAGTATCTGTTTCCTGATCTCGAAGATTTGGTTGTTGAATCATAATTTTCATGGCCTCCTCTTGCATAATTTTCATGGCCTCCTCTTGTCTTCGTGCTATTTTAGGCCATAAATGGTATTGATATCAACCTAACAACCACTTGGAGGCTTTGAAAGTTTTGCGTTGGATGAAAGCGCCTGATATAGCGGTCATTCTTGATCGCTGAAAATGTCCTTGACCCAGCGAGGGTGGGAAAAATGACAGGGTGCTCCGGCTATCTTCATGCTCCTGTTTGATAATGTACAGGTGAAAACTCCACATTCCCGTGCCACGATTCCGTTCGCTGCAATTCTCGCGAAAGCGAATCCCGCATCAAGTCCAGCCTGTAAGCCTGGCATCGCAGAAATCTGCTCCAACGCAAAAACCTCTATTTAGGAATTAGGGGTAATTTGAGATACATGTTCAGATTTTGCGTGTGCTATATTGTGTCTTCGCAAAGTCATGGGTGATGGACATGCAGGAGAATATTCCGAAAATGAAACTGGATGAAGCAAGGGAATTTCTGAAACAGGAGTTTCCGCAAGTGAATTGTATTGTTGAAGATATTGGCCCTGGAACTGCCAGGGTTAGTCAACCCATTGAGGAGAAACACTTACGCCCTGGAGGTACGGTATCGGGTCCAACCATGATGATGTTGGCTGATTGTGCAGCATATTTTGCGATACTTGGGCATTATGGAAGAGTGGCATTGGCAGTCACCACAAGTTTGAACATTAACTTTCTGAGAAAGCCGTCTGCCGATCAGGACCTGCTGGCCGACGCTCGACTTCTGAAAGCGGGCAAGCGCCTCGTGATTAGTGAAATTCTGGTTTTCTCGCAGGGATTGGAAGAGCCAGTGGCTCATGCGACAGCGACTTATTCAATTCCTCCTGCCTGAACACCAGTCGGTTGATCATGACTGTAGCCGTTACATGACATTCCCTGGCAACTTGAAATTGATCTTTTCTGCAAGTAGCGTCAATACCTTGCACACCAAACCTACCGCAAGGTGGTTCCGACTGTCATGCCAGTTCGCTCGCACAACATGCCAACAACTTTGCTACATGTTGCCGAAGAATTCTTCGACTTGCCTGTCGAGCGAGTCAATAGCCTTGGTGCTGATTTTTCTCATTACTATATTCATGCCAAGTAACAGTAATGGCTGGAACAACATTGCGAATGTTGATAGTGCCCTCATGAAGGCCTTGAATCTGTGATACTCCTACTGTTTCTTTACTGCTTAGACCAGGTTTGGTATCCGAACTGACAGAGGGTCGCGAGGGAAGGCTGATATACCTTCGTCCAGATTTGCCCTGCATTGCCCGGATATTCTGGAAGATTGCCGATAGATCATAGTCAAAACGGGCTACGTGTGCGTTGCGTACAGACCTTACCTCAGAGATAATGGGATCAGTTGGTTGAGTCGACATGATGCACCCCCATGAATTCATTGGGAGGCAGATGATTGATGGTCCAAGGGCAGTCTTCGGCATGTATGCCCGATTCTTGTTCCTAACCCCAAAACAGGAATCGAAAAAAGTAAAAACCTTTTTCAATTAGGAATTAATGGTAGGTAGTGGTTCTAACAGATTCATCAACCCCAGAACAACAAGGGCATATGTAGAAAGACATGCGCCCCGGACTGGGTCCGGAGCACGTTCAAGAATTTTGTCGGTTTTAACCGTAGCGATATGGACGCCCTGCTTTTTGCATGGCATCATTGTATTTACGAAAGATTTCGACGACCTTGGCTTGCACTGGGCCTTCGGCAGCAATCTCGTCCCAGAAAGCAACGGCGGCATTTTCGACCTGAGCCCACTCTTCATCCGGTATTGAGGTCAGCTGCATTTTGGTGCCATTGACCCGCAAGTCGGCTTCACCACCCCAGTACCACCACTGACGGTAGTAATGCGACTGGTCGCAACAAACGCGGAACAGGGTCTGCAAATCTTCAGATAGATCGTTCCAGCGGTCCATATTAGCGAAAAAGGACCCAGCCCATGCCCCTGAAATATTATTGGTCAGGAAATAATTAGTCACATCAGCCCAGCCGACGGTGTAGTCTTCGGTTATACCTGACCAGGCTACGCCGTCCAGTTCGCCGGTCTGGACGGCAACTTCGATATCTTCCCAGGGAAGGGTTACCGGCACAACCCCAAACTGCGACAGAAAGCGTCCAGCAGTCGGAAAGGTGAAGACACGCTTGCCTTTGAGGTCTTCGAGGCTGTGAATCGGGTCCTTGGTAGCAAAGTGGCAAGGGTCCCATGCTCCGGCACTGATGTGCTTGACGCCCACCGCAGAATATTGCTCATCCCATATCTCGTTCAGACCGTACTGATTGAACAGGACTGGCACATCAAGGGAATAACGGGATGCAAACGGAAAATAGCCTCCAAATACCGTTACATCGGTTGGTGAAGCCATGGAGTCATCGTCCGACTGCACGGCATCAATGGTACCGCTTTGCATGGCACGGAAGAGTTCGCCTGTAGGAACCAGCTGGTCGGCGTACGACAGTTCAATCTGCATTCGGTCACCGGCAATCTTGTTGAACATCTCGATGGCTGGGTCGATCACATGAGCGGCTAGCGCTGGACCCGCATAGGTCTGCATTCGCCATGTAATCTTGTTTTGCGCGATCGCCGGTGCTGCAAGCGGCGCAGCGACGGCACCAGTAACAGCCGTCTTGAGGAATTTGCGTCTGGACGTGCTTGTGGCTTCATTTTGTTTTGGTGTCTTTTTCATCTCTTCTTGTTCCTGTTACTATTGGTAATTAATGTGTTGTTATTGTATTTGCTTGATGTGTGAAGTAGGCATTAAGTGCGGTTGGTTTGGTTAGATTATGAGAATTATATTGCAAAAGACGCCGTTTGAAACCGCTTTGGCAAGGGATATCCGGTCCATCTTGTAAAACGGACATGCAGTTTACTGTCGGTGATGAATGCTGTCGTTTCCTGCCGGGCAACCATCTTGAGCAATTGAGAGGCGACGGGCCGGACAATATTCAATACGTGTCAACGACCAGTGGCGGATATGTTTCATCTGTACAGGCCGAGGCCTGGCACAAGTCGGAATTGTGGACTATCACTGAGGAGGAGAATATGTCTTTACTGGAAAAGCCGTGTCACCCTGGGGAGGTGCTTCAGGAGCTGTATCTCAAGCCGCCCCGAATGAGTGCGATTGAACTGGCCCGTTGTCTGAACGTGCCCCGCACTCGCATTGAGCGACTCATCAGGCAGGAAACCGCCTTGAGCGTGGATACGGCGATACGCCTAGGGAAATTCTACGGAACGTCTCCGGAGTACTGGATTAACCTGCAGTGGTCCCTTGATCTTGCCGAAGCCCTGAATACCATAGACCTGTCGGAAGTCGTACCCCTGCAGTCGCATGATCGTCTGGAAACCTGAGTGCAGTGGGCCGTCGGTTTCGTCCTGGTCATCACCGTACTGGGCTTTATTCTTACCTCTACCCCTCCGCCCTGATTTCAGGCCATCCCTCAGCACATCAGAAGCTTCCCTATTCCCTAAATTATTTATCTGGTTGTTACTTTCCATACACATAGCCAGGTAGCCATAGCGCCAGATCCGGGAAGATCATAATGATCGACAACGCAAGAACCATCACGCCTACAAAAGGAAGGATTGACCTGTAAATATGGTGTAGCGTTATCTCAGGCGGGGCCATGGAGCGCATGAGAAAAAGATTGTAACCAAATGGTGGCGTCATGTACGCAATCTGGGTAGTGATGGTGTAAAGCACACCATACCAGATTAGATCGAATCCCAGGGCTCCGACAAGTGGTACATAAAGAGGTGCCACGATAACCAGCATGGCCGTATCATCGAGAAATGTGCCCATCAAGATGAAACTCAGCTGCATCAGGATCAGGATCATCCATGGGGAAAGTTCAAGCCTTTCGGTAAAGAGGCTTTCAATAGCCTTGACGGCACCTAATCCGTCAAATACGGCGCCGAAGCCCAGTGCAGCAAGAATAATCCACATGAACATGCAGGAAATCCCCAGTGTTTGTTTGGTGCAACGATGCAAAATGGACCAACTCATGCGCCGCTTCAGTATTGATGCCAGCAAGGCTGTCAGCGCACCGATGGCCGAGCTTTCTACAAGAGATGTCCATCCATTGACGAACGGTACCATCATCGAGGCAAAAATTGCCAGAGGAAGGATTCCCGCTCCAAGCAAGCGACGTTTTTCTTGTGGTTTTATATCGTCAAGATCATCTGCTACGGGTCCTAGACTAGGGTTGATTCGACAGCGAATCCAGATATAGATCGTGAACATTATTGCCATTAGCAATCCTGGAATGATGCCGGCAAGCCATAGTTGACCAACCGGCTGACGTGCGATCATGGCATAGAGCACCAGCACCACAGACGGCGGCACGAGAATTCCCAGCGATGAACCTGCCTGAATTACTCCCGTGACCATGATCTTGTCATAGTTGCGGCGCAGTAACTCAGGTAGTGCGATTGTTGCTCCAATGGCCATTCCCGCGACACTCAGCCCATTCATGGCGGAGATTAAAACCATCAACCCGATCGTGCCCATGGCTAATCCGCCATTTATCTTGCCGAACCAGACATGGAACATGCGATACAAGTCATCGGCCAGTCGGCTTTCCGACAGCACGTATCCCATGAAAATGAACATTGGCAGGGTTAGTAGCGGATACCACTTCATGAGTTTCATGGCCGCTGAAAAGGGAATATTGTGTCCGCTAGTTCCCCAAAGTGCGATAGCAGCGATAGCAGCGATGGTCCCGATCGCACCAAACACTCTCTGACCGGTAAAAAGCATCAGCATCATGGATGCGAACATGAAAAGTGCGATATGCTCCTGGCTCATGGTTTCAATTCTGTAATTTCTATCCCGAGAGCACGTGCCAGGTCCTTGACGAGTTCAGACAGCGCCTGCAGGAGAATCAGGAAAAGGCCTACGATCATGATTATCTTGATCGGCCATATGTAAGGTCTCCATGCAGTTGAAGAACGTTCCATGCGACCGATTTCTTCCGAACCTGTAACTAGTCCCGTAAAGAATTCGATAGGTGCCTTGCCCCAGTAACCTAGTGAATAGGCGGTAGAACCAAGAGCACCATAGATTAAAACGCAAAGATAAAAGACAAGGAACAGAACAGTTATGCAGTCAATGAAGGCTTTGCGCCGTAACGTCCAGGTACCATAAAAGAGATCCATACGAACATTCGACCCAATCAGTATCGAATAGGCACCGCCCAGCATATAGTAGGCGACCATCGTAAATTGTGCCATTTCCAGGGTCCACAAGGACGGAGCAAGGAATGTCTTGGAAAATGAGGACCACAGCAGGATTCCCATCAGGACGAATATACTGTACATCACGATCAGTCCAGTCCAGTTGCTGACTTTATCAACAGCACGTGCAAAGACAAGAAGCGCCCTCATTATTGCATTCTCCCCGAACTGATAGTCGTTCGATGTGGTCCCAACACATCTGGCCGGTTCGCATAATTACCGGTTGCGTCGATAATTCCTATTTTACTATTATAAAACATCTAGTTAGATTATTTTCCAGCAATCCCGTAATTAGAATTGCTGTGGCTGGCCAGGACACAGAACAGTATGTTGTTACTTAAGTATAATTCCCTAAACTAAGGTACGGTAATGCACCATAGCGGCCACCAAGATACGAACGCTGAAGATTTTCAAATCCACGCCGAGGACGAAAATCAGTTAGCGGAAATATTATTGTCTCTTGATTTGAATTGCGCTCGCAGAACCAGATTTGATCTCGTCTAAATATTTCTTGGCTTAATATTGATGTGTCATGTGTACTGAATACAAGCTGTGCACCATTTTTATTTCTTCTTCGGTCATGAAACTGATTCACTAAAAACCTGAGTAGTGAGGGATGAATGTGTTCATGTAGTTCGTCATAAACAATTACGTGCCCATTGTCGAGCGTATCAATCCAAGGAGCAGCAAACTCAAAAATCTTTTGAGTGCCAGGGGATTCATCGTCAAAACTTAGTTCTACTGGTTGGCCATACTTTGTCTTATGTTTCATGTGCAATTCCACTATCTCATCCCTTAACAACCCCTCTTTAATTTGTTTTTTCCATTCGGGTGACATATCACTTGGGAGCGTGTCGAGATAGATATCTTTCTTTGTGATACGCAGATCGTCAATCGCAAAATCAGCATTTTGTAAAAACTGCACAATTTCATTCTTGCGCTCACTCTCGCACCATTCTGCAGAGTAGTCTATCCCCCGGCCACCTATACCACCGACATAGAGGGTTTTACTGAACCAATGAAATATAGGCTGAAGTTGTTCGCTGTTGAGGGTTATGGCGGTTGACAGAAACAGTGCATTCGGTCGTGTTGCCCGCCGCCACACCTCCTTATCACCGGCAAGTTTTTCACCAAATTTACATTTCACCTCACCAGAATTGGAGTCGGCGGCTCGTTCAAACCAAAACTGTATACGTCCTTTAGGCCATGTATAGAGCCACTCGTCTGTCACGATACTACTAGTTGCAGAAAAACCATATTGAAACCGCATTTTATTAACAACGCCAACTAATTCGAATGTTGTTGGCTGGTTTGTATTCTCCATGCTGAATCGGAACGGAGTTATCGGAAGATCATCTATCAGACGCCCGGACTGAACAACAATCTTTTGCATAGTATGTAGTGCACGAATCAAATTTGATTTTCCGGCTGCGTTGGGACCATAGATTGCAGCCGACCGAAGAAGCGGAATGCTACGTACACCCGGAGACATCTCTGGAGACAAGACATGGGTGGCACGATGTTCTTTTGCGGGACCCGCAACCAAACTTAATTTCGCTTCATCCTTGATGGACCTGTAGTTTTCGACAGAAAATTCTATCAGCATCTGTTTAATTCAATAAAATTTACAAATATTGCAAATTATATAGCTTAAATTATAGGCACGCCATGTATAGATAGTCAATATCAACTATATTTTTCTAAATCCAGGGTTTTGAACCCCCCAATTTCATCATGAAACGTAACACTCTGGGCGGCTGGGTCATTCTTGAGTAATGGTGTATTGCAGAGCCGGGAGGTGGTTGACAATCTCCGCAATTGAAACCTCATGGAGAATTGTCATGATAAGCATCTACCGCCACTTGGCTTATGATGAACGATGCCAGATAAGCGTCCTGTTGTTCATAGGAAAATCGTGTAGTGAGATTGCGGTGCCCCTGATTGCGGGCAACGGCAAGGAGTTTGTCGGTCACCAGAGGGTCTCGGCCGGGTCGGATGCAGGGCTTTTATTTCGCGACGCCGTATCACTTCTGGGAACACGGCCTGAACGATCACGCCAGCGGCCTGGTCCGCGAGCACCTTTCCAAGAACCCGATCTTTTCCAAACTGTCCTGTCCTGCACTCGTGAGAACGGGTGATGAATACGCACACTTCAGGGTCTGTCACAGGCCTTGCATTGCCCGATTCCGGCGTTTATGATGTTGATCAGTCGACATTGTCACAGCCAGAATGCCATGGGTATTTCGAGTCTCTGGTCTGACTCCGACGATTACTTTCCACCCTATCCCCGGATGAAGGAATTTCACTGTTATATGTATAATTCACCATATTCCATTGGCATGCATAGAGTATGAACGATACGTTTCCAAAATTACTCATCCAGAATGCCCATAAATTCTCTGATCGACCCGCTATTCGTGAGAAGGACTTGGGTATCTGGCAAACCTGGTCCTGGCAGGAGATGCATGATGAGATTCTTGATTTTGCAAATGGCTTGGCGAGCCTGGGTTTCAAAAGAGGCGACAAACTGGCCATCATCGGCACCAATCGTCCACGTCTGTACTGGGGTATCTGCGCTGCACAATGCCTGGGTGGGATTCCAGTCCCGGTTTATGCAGATTCAGTAGCCGAAGAATTACGCTACGTACTGGACCATGCAGAAGCCAGCATCGTTCTTGCTGAAGACCAGGAACAGGTCGACAAGGTTCTGGAAGTAAAACAGGATGTCAGTCATGTAACAGATATTGTTTACGATGACACTCGAGGGCTGAAAGATTATCCGGAACCATTTCTTCATGATTTTGCCGAGGTTCAGGAACGCGGAAGAAAATACCAGAAACAGCACCCTGATTTTCTTAAGCAGGAAATTGAAAAAGGGCAGGGTGGCGATACTGCTATCATACTCTATACATCTGGAACAACCGGAAAACCCAAAGGAGTTGTCCTGACACATGACAATGTCCGGGTCACCTCACTTAACAGTGCCAGGGAAGACAAGTTGACTGAAAAGGAAGACATGTTGTCTTATCTGCCACTGGCCTGGGTTGGTGACCATATTTTTTCCTACGGCCAGGCCTACGTCACGGGAATGTGCTCGAACTGTCCGGAAAGTCAGGCGACTGTGCATTGGGATATACGGGAGATTGGGCCAACCTACTATTTCGCTCCGCCAAGAGTATTCGAGCAGCTACTGACCAATGTGATGATTCGTATGGAGGATGCCAGTCCTCTCAAGCAGCGTCTGTTTCACTACTTCATGAAGGTGGCAAAACGTTATGGTACGAATATTCTGGATGGTAATCCTGTGCCGCTTGTGGACCGCATAACCTATAAACTTGGTGACATGCTGGTCTATGCACCACTGAAAAACACGATGGGCTTCAGCCGCATTCGTGTTGCCTATACGGCTGGTGAAGCTATTGGTCCCGAGATTTTCGATTTTTTTCGGTCACTGGGAGTCAATATCAAACAACTGTATGGACAGACCGAGGCTGCGGTTTTTATTACTGCACAACCCGATGGTGAAGTATATGCCGATACAGTGGGCAAGCCTTCTCCCGAGGTTGAAGTCAAGATTACGGATGACGGTGAAGTTATCTACAAAAGTCCCGGTGTGTTTCAGTGCTACTACAAGAATGACGAGGCAACCAGGGAAACCAAGAATGAAGAGGGTTGGGTGATGACCGGTGATGCCGGCTACTTTGACAATAAGGGTCACCTCAAGATTATTGACCGGGCAAAAGACGTTGGCAAATTGAAGAACGGAGCACTGTTCGCTCCCAAGTATATCGAGAACAAACTGAAGTTTTTCCCTGAAATCAAGGAAGTGGTCGCTCTAGGACGGGATATGGATTATGTATCGGCGATTCTGAATATTGATATTGATGCCGTTGGCAACTGGGCAGAACGCAACAATATTCCCTATTCCAGTTATCAGGAACTGGCAGCTCAGGCCCGGGTCTATGAAATGATCAAGGCCAATATAGAACAGGTAAACCGTGATTTGAGCGAGGACCCGGTTTTATCGGATTGCCAGGTTCATCGATTCCTGATTTTGCACAAGGAACTCGATGCAGACGATGGAGAACTGACCCGAACTCGAAAAGTTCGACGCAGAATCATCGCCGAAAAGTATGAAACACTGATCAATGCCTTTTATTCTGACGCTGCCCGGTGTCAGGTTTCAACTGAAGTTACTTTTGAAGATGGCAAAAAGGGTACGATTGACGGTGATATTCGGATTGAAAATGCCGAAACCTATAAACCCCTGAAAGCCGCAATCTAAACGGAAACTGGACAAGTTAAATGCAAGATACAGTTAAGGAAGACGACATCCTGCTCGAAGTTCGAAATATTTCGCTCTCCTTCGGTGGTGTCAGGGCTCTTGAGAATATCAGTTTCGATATTCGCAAGGGAGAGGTTCGCGCCATTATTGGTCCGAACGGTGCCGGCAAAAGCTCCATGCTCAACGTGATCAACGGGTTCTATCACCCGCAAGAGGGTGAAATCTGGTTTGATGGCAAGCGGAGGCATCACATGAAGCCGCACCAGGTTGCCAAACTGGGCATTGCACGGACCTTTCAGAACATTGCCTTGTTCAAGGGTATGAGTACTCTGGATAACCTGATGACCGGCCGATACATCAAGATGCGTGCCAATCTGTTTTCACAGATGGTCTGGGTAGGCCCGGCTCAGCGAGAGGAAGTTGAACACCGACAAAGGGTTGAGGAGATTATCGATTTTCTGAAAATTCAATCAATTCGCAAGACACCGGTTGGAAAACTTCCTTATGGCATGCAAAAGCGGGTTGAGCTGGGCCGTGCGCTGGCAGCAGAATCCAAACTACTCTTGTTGGACGAACCGATGGCTGGAATGAATCTCGAGGAAAAAGAAGACATGTGTCGTTTTGTTCTTGATGTGAACGAGCAGTTTGGGACCACCATTGCCCTGATTGAGCATGACATGGGTGTGGTCATGGACATTTCGAATCGGGTGGTAGTGTTAGACTACGGCAAAAAACTCGCTGATGGTTCTCCCGACGAGGTAAGAAACAACGAGAAAGTTATTGATGCCTATCTTGGAGTTAGTCATGACTAGTCAAGCATATTTGCACAGGAGCTATCGTATCTGCATGACGACTGTCCCTTGGAAAAAAATCAATGACGCCTGATTTCCTGAACACCATAGAAGTGATCCTGAATGGCCTAATGGCTGGCGTAATGTACTCGCTGGTGGCGTTGGGCTTTGTATTGATATTCAAGGCATCCGGTATTTTCAACTATGCACAGGGTGTCATGGCGCTGTTTGCTGCTTTGACACTGGTTGGTTTTCAAACCGGACAGATACCCTTTGCCCATCTTGTCAACGAAATATTCGGTACCCAGATTCACCATTGGGGTCCTGGCATGAATAACCTGCTCGCCATATTGCTGACTATATTGGTAATGATTGTGTTTGCATGGCTGGTTGAGAAACTAGTGCTGCAACACATAGTCAATCAGGAGCCGATCATCCTGTTCATGGCGACCATAGGTCTCGCATTCTTTATGGAGGGTATTGGCGACCTGATGTGGGGTGCAGATCTCAAGACCCTGGATGTCGGTATTCCGTCTGGTGGTTCATTCTGGTGGGAAGACGTAACGCGAACTTGGGTTTCCGAAGGTCACGAATACTACGGCATGTACATTGACCTCTTGGACGTATGGGCTGCCGGAATCGCGGTATTGCTGGTGACTGTTCTCACCCTGTTTTCGCAGTATACGAAAACCGGCCGGGCTTTGCGGGCGGTTGCCGACGATCATCAGGCGGCGCTTACTGTAGGTATTTCCCTGAGAAGCATCTGGGTTATCGTTTGGTCAATTGCAGGAATCGTGGCATTGGTGGCCGGCATCATGTGGGGGTCAAAATCCGGAGTCCAGTTCTCGCTTTCCCTGATCGCCCTGAAGGCGTTGCCGGTTCTGATACTGGGGGGATTTACTTCTATTCCGGGTGCCATAATCGGCGGCTTGATTATCGGAGTGGGAGAGAAATTATTCGAGTTTTGGATTGGACCACTAGTTGGAGGTGCTACCGAAAACTGGTTCGCTTACGTGTTGGCATTGTTTTTCCTGATGTTCAGGCCTCAGGGCTTGTTCGGCGAACGTATCATCGAGAGAGTGTAAGACAAATGTTCTATAGGGAATCCGGAGACTTCAAGACATCCTATATCCAGGATCAGCAGATATTTCCAATCTTACAGGATCGCGTGTTTGTCACTGTCATCATTGCGTTTGCTTTTCTGGTGGTGCCATTTCTCATCAATGATTACTGGGAAAAGTCGGTTCTTTTGCCGGTGTTGATCTGGTCTCTTGCTGCGATTGGCCTGAATATCTTGACTGGCTATTGTGGACAAGTCAGCTTGGGCACAGGGGGCTTCATGGCTGTCGGTGCCTATGCTTCCTACAAGTTCACGACTGCCTTTCCTGAACTCAACCTGTTTATTGTGGTCTTGCTCTCTGGAGGCGTTACTGCAATGGTCGGCATCTTGTTTGGCCTGCCAAGTTTAAGGATCAAGGGATTTTATCTGGCTGTTGCAACTCTTGCTTCCCAGTTCTTCTTGGTCTGGTTATTCAACAAGGTGCCATGGTTTTATAACTATTCCGCTTCTGGACAGATTAATGCGCCCGAGCGATTGATCGCTGGAATTGCGGTCACCGGACCGAATGCCCCACCTTGGGCAACCTATCTGTTTTGCCTCGTTTTTGTAGTGGTGTTTGCCTTGGTTGCGAAAAATCTGACAAGAGGGCGGTTCGGACGATCATGGATGGCAATCCGGGATATGGATATTGCGGCCGAGATTATCGGCGTGGCACCGCTCAAGGCCAAGCTATCGGCCTTTTCGATCAGTTCATTCTATATTGGTATCGCCGGTGCCTTGTTCTTTCTGGTATATTTGGGAGCGGTAGAACCTACAGAAGCATTTGGCATAGACAAGTCCTTTCTGGTGTTATTCATGATCATCATTGGAGGGCTTGGCTCCATTCTGGGATCATTTATTGGTGCTGCATTCATGTTTCTGATGCCTGTCTTGATCAAGAATATCCTGGTCAATGGTCTTGGCTGGTCACCGGATATTGTTGCTCACTTGATCCTGATGATTGTTGGTGGATTGATTATGTTCTTTCTTATCGTTGAGCCTCATGGTCTTGCACAATTATGGCGGGTTACAAAAGAAAAGCTTCGTTTGTGGCCTTTCCCTCACTAGTCAATTTTGACGTTACAACCATTCATAATGATAAAAATAATGACAAAACCTTATTTAATAACAACTGGAGGAATCATGAAATTTGCGAAATTACTTGTCTCGCTGGTGCTGTCGATGTCAGTCACCGGAGTAGCTTATTCCGACCTGGTGATACCATCGCTGGAATATCGAACCGGGCCTTATGCTCCGAACGGCATCCACTTTGCAGATGGATACGCTGACTATTTCACATTGCTCAATGAGCGTGATGGGGGAATAGGTGGCGTGCCTGTCCGCTTTCTGCCTTGCGAGACAGCGTACAACACCGAAAAGGGTGTTGAGTGTTACGAATCAACCAAAGGCGAAGGTTCACTTGTATATCAACCCCTGTCGACAGGTATTACCTATCAGCTAATTCCCAAGGCAACCGCTGATGGAATCCCCATCCATTCCATGGGATATGGCCGAACATCTGCGGCAAATGGAAAAGTATTCAGTCACGTATTCAATTATCCAGGTACTTACTGGGATGCGGCTTCGATCATCGTGAAACATATTCTTGATCAGGAAGGCGGTGACCTCAACGGCAAGACCATTGCATTGGTGTATCACAATTCGGCCTATGGCAAGGAACCTATCCGCACTCTTGAGAAGCTTTCTGAAAAACACGGCTATAACCTTACCTTGATTGCTGTCGACCATCCAGGTCAGGAGCAAAAGTCACAATGGCTCCAGATTCGACGTGAGCGTCCTGACTACGTCATGATGTGGGGATGGGGAGTAATGAATCAGGTTGCCATCCAGGAAGCGGCAAACATTCGCTATCCAATGGAGAATTTCATTGGTGTATGGTGGTCTGCCTCGGAAAACGATGTAATTCCTGTCGGTGAAGGCGCACACGGATACAAGGCGATTGCCATGCATGGTGTGGGAGATGATTATCCGCTGTATGACGACATGAGAAAATATGTACTGGATGCTGGAAAGGCTGCCGGTGATGGTTCAAATCTGGGCAAGGTTCTTTACAATCGAGGACTGTATGCTGCCATGCTCGCCGCGGAGGCCATCCGCACGGCACAGGAGTTAAGTGGTGAATCCGACATTACTTCTGAACAAATGCGTGATGGCATGGAAGCACTCAGTATTGATGAGGCGCGCTTGTCAGAATTAGGGTTGCCCAACTTTGGACCACCTATTCAAGTGACTTGTGAAAATCATGGTAGGCCAGGCCTTGGAGCAATTCAGCAATGGGACGCCAATACCGCAAACTGGTCTCTGATTACCGATTTCACAGGTGCTGACCGTGAGGTAGTGGATGCTCTGATCGCAGAGGATTCAGCTGCATATGCTGCTGAAAACAACATAACTCCTCGAAATTGCTAGACCGTTATATTTGATCGGGAAAGCGCATTTGGGGCGATGGTGAACCATCGCTCCGGTGCGTTTCCTTCCTGACTGGTATTCTCTGATGTCTGCCGATACCAATGTCGTATTGACTGTCAATAATATTGAGGTCATTTACGATCACGTCATTCTGGTGCTGAAAGGTGTATCGCTTGAAGTCCCTGAAGGTGGAATTGTTGCCTTGCTTGGTGCAAATGGTGCCGGAAAAACCACCACCATCAAGTCCATATCCAATATTCTCGGGACTGAAAGAGGGGAGGTAACCAAGGGTTCGATCGAATTCATGGGCGAGAAAATCGAGAATCTCACTCCGACCGAGCTGGTGAAACGTGGCGTGGTGCAGGTCATGGAAGGACGCCACTGCTTCGAACACCTGACGGTTGAGGAAAACCTGTTGACAGGGGCCTATATTCGCAAGGAAAACAAGAAGCAAATCCATGATGACCTGGAAATGGTGTACTCGTATTTTCCAAAGCTGAAGCAACGGTCCAAGAGTCAGGCCGGCTATACATCCGGTGGTGAACAGCAGATGACGGCAGTCGGCCGGGCCTTGATGGCTAAGCCGAAGGTTATCCTGCTAGATGAACCTTCAATGGGACTTGCTCCTCAACTGGTTGAGGAGATTTTCGAGATTGTTCGGGACCTGAATGAAAAGGAGAAGGTCACCTTTTTGCTGGCAGAGCAGAATACCACTGTGGCCTTGCGCTATGCAACTTATGGCTACATTCTGGAGAACGGTCGTGTGGTCATGGATGGCGAGGCTCATTCCCTGGCTGAGAACGAAGATGTAAAGGAATTCTATCTGGGAATCAGCGGTGGTGACAAAAAGAGCTTTAGGGATGTAAAGCATTACCGGCGAAGAAAGCGCTGGCTGGCTTGACAGACCCGGGATTGATTCAGTTCAAGGTGCTGGTAGCTCCGGTACATTCCATATTGTCTGAACCGGAAGATATTCCTCGGTGCACGACACATATCCCTGTCTAATTCCAATGAGCGACTATTTCGACGAACTTGAAACACGAAGTCAAGAGGAGCGTGAGCGTTCCTTCATTGATGCGCTACGGGTACAGCTGGTCCATGCACGTGAGAGCAGTTCGCTGTTTTCTCAAACCCTGGCCTCCCATGATTGCGAGGAATTTTCCAATCTGGATGAATTCAGGAACTATCCTGTCCTTCGCAAATCAGCTCTTGTTGAAATGCAAAGAAAAACACCGCCATTGGGCGGTGTCAGTCCTCTGAAGGCAGAAAAAATTCGTTACATTCACGCATCACCCGGGCCAATCTATGAAGCCTGCTCTGCACGTGAAGATTTTTGGCGTCTTGCCCGTGCCCTGTATGCTGCAGGTTTTCGTAAGGGCGACCTCGTGCACAACAGTTTTTCCTATCACCTGACACCGGCCGGAGTCATGCTGGACAGTGGCTGTCATGCACTTGGTTGTACAGTGATTCCTGCTGGAGTAGGGCAGACTGAACTACAACTACAGACCATTAACGATTTAAGGCCCGATGGGTATGTCGGAACCCCTTCATTTCTCAAGATTATCATTGAAAAATCCATAGAGAGTGGGTTGGACGTTTCATGCCTTAAGAGAGGACTTGTTTCCGGAGAGGCATTGCCGCCCTCTTTGCGTAAACAGTTCAAGGAGAGTGGAATTAACATTCTTCAGGCATACGCAACGGCAGATTTGGGAGTGATTGCCTATGAGACGGTTGCCGATACCGGGTTGATTGTTGATGAAGGGGTTTACGTCGAAATTGTCCGGCCGGGTAGTGGAGACCCGGTTCCTTTGGGCGAGGTCGGTGAGGTCGTGGTGACCTCGTTCAATCCTGACTATCCGCTAATTCGTTTTGCTACAGGCGATATGTCTGCGTTTCTGGATGGGCAGAGTCCCTGTGGTCGAACCAACCGGCGAATCAAGGGATGGATGGGTCGAGCAGATCAAACCGCCAAGGTGCGGGGGATGTTTATTCACCCTGAGCAGATAAACAAGGTTGTTGATCGTCATTCTGAAATTCAAAAGGCCCGATTGATAGTGGAATGGATAGATCAGCAGGATCATATGACTTTGCAGTGTGAATCTGCAAAGCATACCGAGGGTCTGGAGGAAGCAGTTGCCGAGAGTATCAGGGAGTTCTGTCGGGTGCGTGGGTCAGTCAGACTGGTGGAACCGGGCTCGATTCCGAATGATGGAATCGTCATTGAAGACAGTCGCAAATATGAATAGGTACTGAGAGATGGAATATAAGGAAATCAAGCTTGAGATTGATCAGCGAGGCGTGGCTTGCCTAACCTTAAACCGTGAAGCCAAGCATAACTCCATGAACTCCCAGATGATGAGGGAAATCCTGGAGGCATGCAAAGAGTTGTCTAGTCTTGAGCGGGTACGTGCAATAGTACTGACGGGGTCCGGTGACAAGAGTTTTTCAGCGGGTGCCGATCTTGGCTGGATGCGGGAAAACTTCGAGCGCAATCGAGAAGAGAGAATGGTCGAGAGCAGTATCCTGGCGGATATGCTGGAAGCCCTAAACAGTCTGGACAAGATTACGATTGCAAGAATAAATGGCCAGGCATATGCTGGTGGGGTCGGCTTGATTTGCGTGTGCGACATTGCAATCAGTGTGAGAACTGCACGTTTTGCTCTTACTGAAACTCGACTCGGGTTAACTCCGGCGAATATTTCTCCCTATGTCATGGAACGACTCGGGATGAGCAATTGCAGGAGAATATTACTTAATTCGCATTTTTTTGATGCTAATGAGGCCCTTCGGATGGGATTAATCCACAAAAGGGTGGATCTTGATGAAATCGATCAGGAAGTCGAAGCCGAGATACAAAACTGTCTGGACTGTGCTCCGGGTGCAATCGCAACTACCAAACAATTGCTTCGGAAGGTTTCAACGCAATCCGCGGATGAGAATCGTGAATACACGGCGGAGTTGCTGGCAGAGGTGTGGGAGACCGAAGAGGCCCAAAATGGAATACAGGCATTTTTCGACAGGAAACCTCCGCCCTGGAAGTCTTGAAAGAATAGTTGCTCTTGCAACATTTCCCTGATTCGGTATTTGGAAGCGTTTCATGATTCCAAATCCATTTCGCCCGTGAGGTGAGAGTGTCGAAAGCCACATCATTAATGATCCAGGGCACTGGTTCTCATGTTGGGAAGTCCATGCTGGTAGCGGGTTTGTGTCGATTGGCCCATCAGCGTGGAGTAGATGTTGTGCCATTCAAGCCGCAAAACATGTCCAACAATGCAGCTGTAACAGTTGATGGAGGAGAAATTGGCCGGGCTCAGGCCCTGCAGGCCCGGGCGGCCGGTCTTGAGCCGCACAGTGACATGAATCCAGTTTTGTTAAAACCGGAAACCGATCAGATGGCTCAGGTTGTCGTTCAGGGCAAGCGTCTTGCGTCAACAGGAGCGGCAAGTTATTTATCGGCCAAGTCAAAGTTGCTGGAATCTGTTCTGGAGAGCTACCAACGTCTTTGTGATCAACATGAATTGATTCTGGTTGAAGGTGCCGGAAGTCCGGCAGAAGTCAACCTCCGGAAAAACGATATCGCCAACATGGGTTTTGCAATTCAGGCCGGGGTGCCGGTTGTGCTGGTAGGGGATATTGACCGGGGTGGAGTAATCGCACAGATCGTGGGTACTAGTGAATTGCTTGATTGTTGCGATCGCAAGATGGTTTCGGGGTTTCTGATTAACAAGTTTCGAGGGGAACCGCAACTTTTTGACGATGGTTATGCATTGATTGCCGATCGAACCGGATGGCCGGGCTTCGGAGTATTACCCTGGTTCAAGGATGCCTGGAAATTGCCGGCTGAAGATGCACCTGACCTTGCTCGACCCATCGCAGAAGGGCCACTTCATATCGTATGCCTGCAATTGTCCCGTGTTGCCAATATCGATGACCTTGATCCTTTGTCGCAGGAGCCTTCAGTTCGCTTGACGATCCTGCATCCGGGCCGGTCAATACCAGGAGATGCGAACTTGGTCATAATACCAGGCAGCAAGTCGACGCGTGGCGATCTTGATTTTTTACGTCAGCAGGGATGGGATGTAGACCTATGTGCTCATTACCGTCGTGGCGGACGGATTCTGGGGATATGCGGGGGATATCAAATACTCGGGCGAACTGTATCCGATCCGAAAGGTGTAGAAGGTGAACCCGGTGATACCCAGGGGTTGGGCTTGCTCAATGTCAGGACGACACTCAGTGAAAACAAGCAGCTGACGCAAGTGAAGGCAGTTCATGCGAGGACAGGGTACAGCTTCGACGGATATGAGATTCACATGGGAATTACCATGGGGGAGGATTGTGATCGGCCCTATGCCTTTGTTAATGACAGGGCAGAAGGCGCGATGAGTAAAGATGGACTGATCACCGGGCTGTATCTACACGGCATGTTTACAGATGACAAGTTCAGATCTCAATTTCTGGAGGAATGTGGGGCGCAGGGATCAGGATTCGGGTATAACGAATCAGTGGAATATGTACTGGATGCCCTGGTCGAACATATGCAATGCCATCTTAATGTTGATGGGTTGTTGAAATTGGCTCGATAAAATATTAATTTTCAAGATATTTATCGCATGACTTCATTGATGCTTTGCGTGGTTTTTTGCGGATTTGTTGTTGGTTTCATTGGAAGCTACAATACTCGTTCGACTTTCGAAACCGGACTTGTCGTGAAGAATCAGGGTATTGATTTTATTCGATAGCACTCTCATAGGTCGGTGCTGCAACCGGTTTTCAGACTCCTGACAATCGGAAATCAATCACTTGCAATCGATTTTTCGGCTTTCCCGACGAGTTGCAAAAGTCGGGCTAATATGGGGGTTCATGAAAGTCGAAAGAGAAGAAATCTGCTTTCTCTGACAATTTCCTGACTGGATTTGAATCTTGAACCCAATGGACTGCAAGAGATTCGGGAAAACCGTTGTACTGCCGGAGTAGCAACCTTCAATCATGAAAGAGAATGAATGCTCTTTTAAGTCGGTCCCAGTGTTCCGTTCCGGAAGGAAGTCCAAGACGAATCCAATTGGGATAATCTGTAAAACAACGTGGCCAGATTCGATATTGAACCAGCCGCTCTTTCAGTATTTCGACATCACTATATGCATAGGTGCGAAACAAATGCGTCCCTCCCACAAGTCTCAAGCCGTACTGACTTGCCAGTTGATCAAGCCGAGCAGAATCTTGCCTGAGTCGTTGAAGGGTCTTTTTTCGCCAGTCACGATCGGCAAGAGCAGTTGCCGCAATCGCAATGGCGGGGCCGGAAACCGGCCAAGGTCCTGTCAACTGTCTCAGGCGATCAGCATCAGGTTCCCCTGCCACCACAAAGCCCAATCGAAGTCCCGCCAGCCCGTAGAACTTGCCGAAGGAGCGTTCTACCAGTAATGATCCGGACTCTCGGGTGATCAAGGGTGCCACAGACATATCTGGTACAAGATCGCAGAAACTTTCGTCTACAACGAGCAAGCTGACATGGGAAGAGAGTTCAAGCAGTTCGCTCGGTTGAAATTGCCGTCCATCCGGATTGTTGGGATTCACGACAACGGCAACATCCGAATCCACGAGTTTTTCAAATTCGGATACATGCTGAACCTGCCAGCCGGAGATCTTGAAGGCCGCGGCATGTTCGGCATAAGTCGGGCTCAGAATTTTGACAAGCCCGGATTTTCGGAGCCGAGGAATAAGCTGGATCGCAGATTGCGCTCCAGCAATCGCGATCGTACATCCGGCAGTGCAATAAGCCTGACTGGCGATCCTTTCCAAATTGTTGATTTCATCCCGGGTTGGCAGGCATGACCAGGTTTTTTCAAGTAGTGTGGGAAGCGGATAGGGATGCGGATTGATACCGGTCGAAAGATCAATCCAGTCATCACGGAATCCGCCATGAAGGCGGATAGCCTGGTCCAGATTACCTCCGTGATCAGGCATGTTGTTGACTCATCACCAGTGCCAGTAAACCCGGGACGGCAAGAAGACAGCCAACTCCAATCAATACCTTGTTGTAGAGATCCAGTCCAGATTGAATGGTCCTCGCATCAGGGTCCGGCGCTGATTTGTTCAGCCAGGGCTGCTTGTCAACCAGGTCACCGTACATCCGGGGTCCGGAGAGTCGAATGCCAAGCGCACCAGCCATCGATGACTCGGGCCAGCCGGCATTGGGAGAGCGATGGCATCGGGCATCATTCATCATGCAGCGCAGTGCTGCCCTGGGTTCAGGGGAAACAACAGCCATAAGCAATCCGGTCAGTCTTGCCGGAAAATAGTTCATGGCATCATCAAGCACGGCAGACGCCCAGCCAAATGCGGCATATTTCTGGTTTCGATGTCCAATCATCGAGTCGAGTGTATTGACCGCCTTGTAGGCAAACAGGCCAGGCAGTCCAAATATCGCACCCCAGAAAATCGGTGCGATGATACCATCAGAAGTGCTCTCCGCCAAGCTTTCCAGCGTAGCACGGGAAATTCCCGACTCATCCAGAACCGATGTGTCGCGTCCTACTATCTGGGACACCGACTCTCTTGCATGTTGAAGGTTGTCCAAAGACAGGGACTCCAGTACTGCGCCGACATGTTGATGCAGTGAGCGAGCCGCGATCATGGGCCAAGCGAGTACTGCCCCGATCAACAGACCGGAAGTGGTTTCGGGTATGCTGTCCTGGATCAATACAGCGGGGACAAGGACAATAGACAGGATGAACAGTAAGCAAAGACATCCTGTCGTGCGACGAAAATTCCCGGAGCTGGAATTGCGATTCAATAATCGATCAATACGGGAGATCAGTTGACCGATCCATGAAACCGGATGACCGATTCTAGCATGAAGTCCCCGAGGCCAGCCAAATATGCTGTCGATGACAAGGGCCACCAGCATCATGGAAGAATACACGTTTAAATTGACACCATGAATATTGCAGGCTGCCCGTGCATTCAATCATTGCGGCTCCATTTCAAATATTTGTGGGTCCATGTCCACAAGGGCATCAGCACCATTTTGAATGATGTTCCGGTAGAGTTGTACCTTGGGCATGTCGTGGTCAAAAAAGAATTGTGCAGTAGTGATCTTGTTTGAATAAAAACCATCGTCGGTCTTAACCCTGGTCATCGATATGTCAGCGGCCTTAAGCATATGCCAGCCGCAGAACACCAATCCCCAGAGCCTGAGATAGGCATCACAGACAGCGGCGGGTTTACTGGGGCTTTGCCTGCCCAGATTCAGAATATGTTCAACCGAAGATTCCACGACACGAATAGCGTCATCCATCACATTGATCAACCTCTCCAGCCTTGAATCATTGATGGAGCCGATATCATCCCGGATATGGTGGATAACCATGCGTACCCCCTTGCCTTGATCGCGAAGGGTTTTTCGAATGACCAGGTCAAGAGCCTGGATTCCACTGGTTCCCTCGTAAATTGGCGTAATGCGTTGGTCCCGATAATATTGCGCGGCGCCGGTTTCCTCAATGAACCCCATTCCACCATGAACCTGAAGGGCTAGCGAAACATTTTCCAGCCCAAGATCAGTCATGCTGGCCTTGACGATCGGTGTCAGTATTTCTATCATTACCTGATTGAATTCACGAACTTCCGGGTCTGGATGCCTGATGCTTTTGTCAATCGAGGCCCCGAGCAACAAGCCAACTGAGCGAAGTCCTTCAACCCGGCTCTTTTGCACCATCAGCATACGCTTTACATCTGGGTGATTGATAATCGAAACCGGGCCATGCCCTTGTTCTGGGTCTGCACCCTGCAACCGTTCCCTGGCATAGGCGACAGAGTGCTGATAGGCGCGTTCGGACACGCCATTCGCTTCAACACCGACTGCGAGCCTCGCAAGGTTCATCATCGTGAACATGTAGTGCATTCCCTTGTTTGCCTCACCGACCAGATACCCAACAGCTCCTTTTGGATTCCGGTATTTCCCGGTTCCATATCCGATCACGGCAGTAGGGCTTGCATGGATACCAAGCTTGTGCTCCAGGGAAATGGTCTCGACATCATTGCGAATGATCCAGTTCCCATTCGCATCCGGTAAAAACTTGGGAACAATGAAGAGCGAGATGCCCTTGATTCCCTCAGGTGCATCGGGCATGCGTGCGAGCACTAGATGAATGATGTTTCTAGTAAGGTCATGATCACCATAGGTGATGAATATTTTTTGTCCCTGAACAAGATAATGATCGCCATTCGGTGTTGCGGTGGTCCTTATCATGGCCAAATCCGAACCGGCATGTGATTCGGTCAGATTCATGGTACCAGTCCAGGTTCCACGTACAAGATTAGGCAAGTAGGTTTCTTTTTGTTCCTCGGAACCGTGAAGCTCAATTGCTTCAACCGCGGCCTGTGTCAAAAGGGGGCAGAGAGCAAATGACATGTTGACTGAATGCCATATCTCGATAATTGCCGTTGAAACCAGCCACGGCAGTCCCTGACCACCTCGTTCAGGCTTGAATGGCAACCCGTTCCACCCTCCCTCGATAAAGATCTGATAGGCTTCCTTCCAGCCCTCTGCGGTCAATACCTGATCGTTTTCAAGACGTACTCCCTGCAAATCTCCGACTTTATTGAGGGGGTCCAGAATTTCTTCGGCGATTTTGCCGGCTTCTTCAATAACCGCCTGAACCAGTTCAGGACTGATGTCCTCATTGCCCGGCAGGGCCATGACACCCTCAAGATCAGCCAAATGCTGAATGGCAAACATGAAGTCACGGGTGGGTGTTTTGTAGTAACTCATTGAAGTGGTCTGGCCTCGATTGTCAGGTTGATTCCGCTAGCGTGTTTAACGTAGTCGTTAGCTTTTCCGTCATCTCATCCATATCAGCCAACGTGTTTTTAATGTCATTCTGCTTTTGCTCAAGCGCCTTGCGATGGTTTTCGATTATCGTGAGTACATACTTGAGTTGAGCCATCTCATTTGGCTGATTGTCGTAAAGGTCCATTGTGGTCTTGATCTCGGAAAGTGTAAACCCCAGACGCTTGCCACGTAAAATCAATTTCAGGCGAATATGATCTTTTTCATTGTAGATGCGACGATTGTTCTCTCGTTTTGGAGAGAGTAGCCCCTCTGATTCGTAAAAACGGATGGTTCTTGTCGTTAAATCGAAATGCCTTGCCAAATTCGATATAGTATATGTTGTGGTACTTGACATGAATCCGTTGCGGTGGAAAGTGACGTATATTGACGCTTACGTAAACGTAATGTATCATTCCTGAATGAAAAAGTCCAACCTTCAACGAGTTCGAAATGGGAAAACCCGAACGATCAGAGATTGAGTCACAAGTAGCAATCCAGCCCTGCATCCGGTTTGTTACCGCTGCCAGTCTGTTTGATGGTCATGATGCGGCCATTAACATCATGCGCAGAATTCTCCAGAATCAGGGTGTGGAAGTTATCCATCTGGGACACAACCGCTCTGTTCATCAGGTCGTAAATGCAGCACTGCAGGAAGATGTTCATGGCATTGCAATCAGTTCCTATCAGGGGGGGCATGTCGAATACCTGAAGTACATGCTTGATATGCTGCGTGAGCATGGCGGCGAGAAAATCCGAATCTTTGCAGGGGGTGGGGGTGTCATCGTGCCCGAAGAGAAGAAGATTCTCGAAGATTATGGCATAACCCGGATTTATACCCCGGAAGATGGTCAGCAACTGGGACTGACTGGTATGATCGAGAACACGATTGCGCTTAGCTCGTTCGACCTCTGCGCCGATGCACCAACAACCCTTGAAGAGGTAAACAAGGGGGGTTTTCGAATTCTTGCAAAAGCCTTGACTGCCATTGAAAATGGTGAGGCATCACCAACCCTTGTCAGGGATATCGACATGAGGACGAATGTACCGGTACTTGGCATCACCGGCACCGGAGGTGCCGGAAAATCTTCCTTGACCGACGAGTTGATATTGCGTTTTCGACTGGGATTTGGTGATGCAATGAAAATTGCATTGCTGGCTGTCGACCCGACACGCCGCCGGACTGGTGGAGCACTTCTCGGAGACCGGATACGCATGAATGCAATTGATCACTCGAATATTTTCATGCGCTCGATAGCAACGCGGGGCAGCGGCTCGGAAATTCCTGAACATTTACCCGACATGATACGTTTATGCCAATGCGCAGGGTTTCATCTGGTTATCGTAGAGACTCCAGGAATTGGGCAGGGAGATACTACAATTACCGACATGGTGAATTGCTCGTTGTATGTCATGACCCCTGAATATGGAGCCGCCTCGCAGCTGGAAAAGATCGACATGCTGGATTTCGCGGATGTGATTGCGATAAACAAGTTCGATCGAAATGGTGCACAGGATGCTTACCGGGATGTGTGTAAGCAGGTGCAGCGAAATCGCGAAGCATTTTCCTCATCACCCGAGAGCATGCCGGTGTTTGGCACTATGGCTTCACAGTTTAATGATGACGGGGTGACGGCCCTGTCTCACGAGATTATTAAACAGCTCAATTCACATGGTCTTAATCAGGGGGCCAGCAGTTTGCCCTGTTTGGAAACGCGTACTTCGACCGGTCAGAATCGCATTATTCCCGAGAAGAGGATTCGCTATCTTGCGGAGATTGCCGATGCGACCAGAAACTATCGAAACAATGCAGGACAGCAATCGGACATTGCACGCTCAATCCAGCAGATAACGGAAACCAGAAACATGCTCGTCAAGGCTGGACAGGACATACCTGGGAGCATTGATGGATTGATGCAGGAACAGGGTGCCAAACTTGACCCTTCGGTCAAGAGTCTCCTCGAGGAATGGCCGGGAGTTTGTGAAGACTATTCCGGAGACGTACATGAATTCGAGGTTCGCGGCCGAACAATCACGAATCCACTGAAGAAAACAACACTATCGGGGTCTCGGATCAATCGGGTAGCCCTGCCCAAATTCAAGGATCACGGTGAGCTGGTGCGCTGGCTGATGACCGAGAATCTTCCGGGCCGGTTTCCATTCACGGCAGGCGTTTTCCCCTTCAAGCGCGATGGCGAAGATCCGACGCGCATGTTTGCAGGAGAGGGCGATGCGTTCAAGACAAACACGCGCTTCAGGAATCTCAGTGAGCATTCCGAAGCCAAGCGGTTGTCTACGGCATTTGATTCGGTCACCCTATATGGGTGCGACCCGGATGAACGTCCGGACATATACGGCAAGGTTGGTAATTCCGGAGTATCGATTGCAACCCTGGATGACATGAAGGTGCTTTATTCCGGATTCGACCTTTGTGATCCGGCAACGTCCGTTTCCATGACGATCAATGGCCCTGCGCCCATCATTCTGGCAATGTTCCTGAATACCGCCATTGATCAAAAAATACAGCAATTCATCGAGAAGGAAGGCAGGAATCCGGATGCCGGGCAGGGGGCGGAAATCCGTGCCCGGGCGCTTGCAGAAGTCAGAGGCACGGTTCAGGCGGATATCCTGAAGGAAGACCAGGGGCAGAATACCTGCATTTTCTCGACCGAGTTTGCGCTCAAGCTGATGGGTGATATTCAGGAGTACTTTATCTGGAACCGGATTCGCAATTTCTATTCGGTTTCGATCTCCGGATACCACATTGCAGAAGCCGGAGCAAATCCGATTTCACAGCTTGCTTTCACATTGGCAAATGGGTTTACTTATGTCGAGGCCTATCTAGCAAGAGGTATGAATATTGATGATTTTGCCCCGAACCTCTCGTTTTTCTTCAGTAATGGCATGTGTCCCGAGTATTCAGTGATGGGTCGGGTGGCACGCAGAATCTGGTCAGTGACAATGCGTGATCGTTACGGTGCCAATGAACGATCCCAGAAACTCAAATATCATATACAAACCTCGGGCCGCTCCCTGCATGCCCAGGAAATCGATTTCAATGACATTCGCACTTCACTGCAGGCACTGATTGCCATTTATGACAACTGCAACAGTCTGCATACCAACGCTTATGATGAAGCGATTACCACCCCCACCGATGAATCGGTCCGACGTGCCCTGGCCATTCAACTGATCATTAACAGGGAGTGGGGACTTGCCATGAATGAAAACCCCAATCAGGGTAGTTTCATTGTCGAGGAATTGACCGACCTGGTTGAAGAGGCAGTGCTTCGTGAGTTTGAAAGAATTTCGGAGCGGGGGGGTGTCCTTGGTGCGATGGAGACAGGCTATCAGCGTGGCAAGATTCAGGACGAATCGATGTATTATGAACAACGCAAGCATGATGGAACCTGGCCGATAATCGGGGTAAACACCTTCATCAATCCTAATCCGCAGACCGGCTCGGAAAACATTGAATTATCCCGGTCTACAGAAAAGGAAAAACTGAATCAAATAAACAGGCTTGTTGAGTTCAAGCAACGGAATCGTGAATCTTCGCCGCATGCTCTGCAGGGGATTCGTGATGCTGTAATCAATAACGAGAACATATTCGAGAAACTGGTTGATGCCGTCAGGCATTGTTCCCTGGGTCAAATTTGCGATGTGTTATATGATGTAGGGGGGCAGTACCGACGCAATATGTAGCGGTTCTCCCTCCCAAGACAGAATAAACAGGATTAGACAAGACATGGATACTATGGCAATCAAGCGCATTGGCGTTATTGGTGCGGGGACGATGGGCAATGGAATTGCCCAGACTTTTGCATGTGCAGGTTTTGAGGTTCTTCTGGTTGACGTCAATCTGGCGGCACTGGACCGAGGGCTGTCGGCCATCGATTCCTCACTTGTACGAATGGTCAAGAAAGAAGTAATCGCAAGTCAGGGCCGAGAACGCACATTAAAATCGATCAGTACATCACTATCCCTGAATGAACTGGAAGAAGTCGACTTCGTAATAGAAGCCGCACCAGAGACGCCGGAGCTCAAGTTCAATCTGTTGAGCCAGGTTGGCGAGATATGTCGTCCAGAGGTGGTTATTGCTTCCAACACTTCCTCCATTTCCCTGACCAGGCTGGCAGCATGCACAAACCGCCCAGCCCAGGTGATAGGCATGCATTTCATGAACCCGGTTCCAGTAATGGCCCTCGTCGAGATCATCAAGGCTCTGCAGACTGATGAAGCGACCTATCAGACCACTCGTGATTTAACACTCAGGATTGGCAAGACTCCGGTTCCCGCCAACGACAGCCCCGGATTTGTATCCAACCGAATCCTCTGCCCGATGATTAACGAGGCGATCTTTGCACTCCATGAAGGTATCGCAAAAGCTGCGGATATCGATGAAATCATGAAGCTGGGCATGAACCACCCGATCGGGCCATTGGCTCTTGCCGACCTGATCGGTCTTGATGTGTTGCTCTCGGTAATGAATGTGCTTCATCAGGGCCTTGGAGAATCCAAGTATCGTCCCTGTCCTCTTCTTGTGAAAATGGTAGATGCCAACCATCTTGGACGGAAAACTGGCAAGGGTTTTTACGACTATTCCTGATACTGGAGAATAAGCGATGCTATCGTCCGGTTCGACTCTGGAAGAAGTCAGAAATCAATTCAGCTGGGAGGTGCCGGATCGATACAACATGGCGGCTGATGTCTGTGATCGTTGGGCGATATCAGTACCTCATCAGACGGCAATCATTCATGATTACGGAGACCGGATCGAAGAAGTCGGCTTTGCGGAACTTCGGGAGAGAGCCAATCGACTGGCAAATCTGCTGGCGGAACTTGGCATTGGGCGTGGAGATCGGGTTGGCATACTTCTTCCTCAAAACCCCTGGACGGCCATCGCACATATCGCAGTATGGAAGCTGGCCGGCATCTCGATTCCACTGTTTACACTGTTTGGCAGGGAATCTCTCGAATATCGGTTAAGGGATTCCGGTGCCCGTGCGATCATTACCAACCATGAAGGCCTCAAAAAACTCGCAGTGATTCGGGATCAACTGGGTGATCTAAGACAGTACCTCTGTATTGACGAGACAAGTGAAGATGCTCTGGATATGCTCTCGGAGCTGCCCAGGTGCAGTGAGCAGTTCGAGACAGTAAACACAAATTCTGGAGATCCGGCTCTCATCATTTACACATCGGGAACCACCGGAAGTCCCAAAGGGACTCTGCATGCACATCGTTCCCTGATTGGTCATTTGCCCGGGGTCGAAATGAGTCATGATTTTCTGCCTCAGGAAGGCGACAGGCTGTGGACTCCGGCAGACTGGGCATGGATCGGAGGGTTAATGGATGTACTGATGCCCGGTTTGTATCATGCTGTACCGGTAGTTTCATACCGCATGCCCAAATTCGACGGTGAATTCGCATTTGAATTCATCAACAAACACGGCATCCGCAATGCATTTATTCCACCGACCGCACTGAAAATGATGAGGATGGTGTGGAGCAGGGATCGACATAAAACTGACATGAGGAGTATCGCAAGTGCGGGGGAGTCATTAGGGGCCGAACTTCTTGAGTGGGGTCATGAAGCATTCGGACTGTGGATCAACGAATTCTATGGCCAAACCGAATGCAACATGATTGTTTCATCTTGTGGAGCGCTCACGCCTCCTGAACCAGGTGTTATGGGATTCGCAGTACCTGGACATGATGTCCAGGTGATTGATGAGAACGGGATACCGTTGGACCCCAATCAGTTGGGCCAGATTGCAGTGCGTGGCAAGAGCCCTGTGATGTTTCTTGAATACTGGAACAAGCCGGAAGACACGCTTGAAAAATATTCTGGGAAATGGCTGCTGACTGGAGATACTGGCATGGTTGTGGAGAGTGGGGCAATCCGTTTTGTTGGTCGAAACGATGACGTGATTACCTCGGCAGGGTACCGCATCGGACCAGGTGAAATCGAAAACTGTCTGCTGGGTCATCCAGCGGTAGCAATTTGTGCGGTGGTTGGCAAGCCTGATCCAGTGAGAACCGAGATCGTGAAGGCCTTTATTCGCCTGAACGCAGGATATGAAGAGTCCGAATCCTTGGTCAATGATCTACAGGAGTGGGTGAAATTCCGGCTTTCGCCACATGAATATCCTCGGGAAATTGCCTTCATTGAAGAATTCCCATTGACCACAACCGGCAAGATTATTCGTCGCAAGCTGCGTGAGATCGCATGACGAATATTAATCCGGGGTCTTGCCAATACACTTCTCCTGATTACTAATGAATGTCAGTGAAGCGATTCGCAATCGCAAATCCGTCCGAAAATTCCTGAGCCGCGAGGTGGATGTAGAAATCATCAATGCCATTCTGGATACGGCTCGTTGGGCGGCTTCGGGTTCGAATACCCAACCCTGGCATGTCGTAGTATTACGTGGGGAGAGCAAGAGAGTGCTGGGCGAGAAAATTGAGAGGGTATTTTGGGACGGCACTCGTGGCAGAATGGACTATCAGTACTATCCGGTTGACTGGAAAGATCCGTACAGGCGACGCAGGATCGAATGTGGCAAGGCTCTGTACAAGGCGCTCGACATCGGGCGTGAGGATGTTGAGAGAAGAAAGTCCCAATGGGCTGCCAACTATCGATCTTTCGATGCCCCAGTCATGTTGTTGTTCTTCATGGATCGGATCATGGAAACCGGCTCATATCTCGACTATGGAATTTTCCTGCAGTCAATCATGTTGGCAGCCATGGATCATGGTCTTGCCACCTGCCCCCAGGCATCACTCGGCGAATATCCTGAACTGGTCAGGGAACATGTCGGATACAGCGAGAATTACGTAGTCATCTGCGGTCTCGCTGTCGGATATGAAGATAACTCTGACCCGGTCAATAATTACCGCACAGCCCGCGAAGAAGTCCAGGATTTTACCCATTATATGGATTGATGGTGTTGCGGCTATTTCCTGAGGCCGTCCCGGATATTGTCAATTCCTCGGTATTCTTCATCTTCGAATAGCCGGGGGTTGTCCAGATATTCGAGAATCAACGGGGTTTGATCGTGCCCCCAGAACAGTTGATTTCCGATGGATGATGTTGGAACACCAAAGATGCCGAGTTCAATTGCGCGTTCGGTGTTTTGCCGTAACCGATCCTTTATTTCCGGTTCTGCAATTGCACTCTCGTAGCCATCCAGACCGAGACTCGATGCCAATTCACCCAAGTGTTCAGCTTGATTGGGGCTTTTTCCATCCACCCAGATGTATTCGAATATTTTCGAAACAGTTTCTGCATTGACACCGGCAGCCAGAGACATCCTCAAGACACTGACCGGATGATAGGGGTGTACATCTGGAAACCGGAACGGTATCTGATGCTGTTTTGCATACCAGATGCAGTATCGATACGTCATGATGCGCTTGGCGGGAATTTCGGCAGGCCCCTTGTGCTGGTTCTGCACAAACAGGGCGCCGAGCAATATCGGGTAGTAGCGGATTTCAATATCGGGGTGTTCGTTGATCAAGTGCCTGTGCTGGAAATAGGCGAAAGGTGATATGAAGTCAAAATACCAGTCGATGGACTTGTTCATGGAGGTTGCCCAGAATTGAAGTTCACACATTATATGCGAAGAGGTGTTGTTCGATATTCCGCAATCTTCATTTCGCTGAAGGGATGTCCTGTTGCGTCAGACTGGCATCAAGTAAGTGAATGCCGGTATCTTTGCATGTTTCGGGTAATGAGCAACATCTTCATTGTACGGATTCGGGAATTGACAGTCGTGAAGATACTATCGATGTTTGCAGTATAATTTTGCTAGTAATGTGACCTTTGCAAGGAGTCGTTTTGCTGATTCCTGATACGGGGAAACAGAATCCGGAACCGATCCCCCTGCTGACTACCGGTCTCGCAAAAATCCTGTAAACATGCATGATGTTTCACGTTGCATGTTTTTGATGAATCATTATGCGTAAACTAAAAAACACTTTAACTGGTTGTGCTGTATTGGCCTTCAGCATTGGAGCTTATGCGGGGGATATCTCTATTTCTTCGGCATGGAGTTTGGCACTTCCCCCCGTATCGGGAAACGGTGCCGTCTACCTCGTTATAGATAATCATGGTTCGGAAACCGATATGCTGATGGGTGTTCAAACTGATGTTGCACAGAAAGTCGAGTTGCATACCACTGCACATGATCATGGACAAATGAAAATGCATCACCAGCATTCCTTTGAAATTCCCGGTAATAGCTCTTTGACAATGAGGCCCGGCGGGCATCACATCATGTTGATGGGGCTAGTCGAACCGTTAACCTTGGGAAAGAAGTTTTATCTGACACTCAATTTCATGAATGGAGGTGAAATCAAGACCAAGGTAGAAGTCGTAGAATCACCCCCGGTCAATTAAATTCCAATGGTATTCCATTCATGATTGAGTTGATTGTAGGCGGTGCTCGTAGCGGGAAAAGCCGTTATGCTGAAGAGTGTGCATTGAAATCCAGTGAATATCCACTCTATATCGCGACTGCAACAGCAGGGGATGAGGAGATGGTCGAGAGAATTAATCAGCATCAACGTCAACGTGGAGAACAATGGAGACTCATTGAAGAGCCGTTGTATTTGTCACAAATTCTTGTCCAGTTGGAAAATAGCGAGTCGGCAGTTGTCGACTGCCTGACTCTCTGGATATCAAACTGGTTATGTCGGGAAGACCGACAAGGCTGGATTGATGAGCGTGAGCAATTTCTTGCTGGGTTGAAACACATTCGGGGTTCACTTTGGCTGGTGTCGAACGAGACTGGCATGGGGGTGATACCTGCTAGCTCATTAGCTCGAGAATTTGTTGATGAGAGCGGAAAACTGCATCAGAACATTGCACAACAGGCAGATACAGTTACCCAGATGTTATGCGGAATTCCTAACCGGATAAAGACACACAATGCAGGATAAAGACTGGTTTACCTATTCCATACCACCACCTGATCAGAAATCCGGAGTGGCTGCACTGGAAAGGCAGGCGACACTTACCAAACCAGCAGGTTCGCTTGGTAAGCTCGAGGATGTGGCGGTTCATTTGGCCGCTATGCAAGGATCCATAAGACCGCAATCATCGCCCTTGGGAATTGCAGTATTCGCTGGTGACCATGGAGTAACCAAAGAGGGAATCAGCGCATTTCCTCCAGAAGTTACCGCACAGATGGTGATGAATTTTCTGAATGGTGGCGCAGCCATCAGTGTGCTTGCGAAACGAGTGAAAGCACAGTTGTACATTGTCAATGCGGGAACCACGAGGCAGGGTGGATATCCACAACCCGTAATTGATCGACCAGTTGGTTATGGCACCAGGAACTTCCTTGATGAAAGCGCGATGACCATGCAGGAAACCCTGACAGCCTTGGCGCTCGGTCGAAGCGTCATGGATGAATACTTGTCACAATGTCAGATTGTGATTGGCGGTGAAATGGGGATTGGCAATACTACCTGTGCGAGTGCTCTTGCCGCGGCTTTGGGAATTGCTTCAGTATCAGATCTTGCCGGCCCCGGAACAGGCCTTGACGAGCAAGGCGTTTCTCACAAACAATCCGTAATCGAAAAATCCCTGGCTCGAATTGGGAATCAGTCGGATCCGTTGCAAATTCTGGCTGAGCTCGGGGGCTATGAAGTCGCTGCTTTGACTGGCTTTTACATGCGTGCCGCCATGCTGGGGATTCCGATTATTGTCGATGGCTTCATATCTAGCATGTCTGCTTTGGTGTCCTGCAAGTTGAATCCCGATACACGTGCCTGGATGTTGTTTTCACATGCCTCGCAGGAACCTGGACACGCCATTGTGTTACAGGCGCTTAAAGCCGAACCGCTACTTTCACTTGGCATGCGACTTGGAGAGGGTAGTGGCGCTGCCATTGCCTATGATCTAGTGGATGCGGCCTGTGAACTGCATAACAAAATGGCAACGTTTGAAGACACTGGAGTGTCGAATCGTGACTGAATGGAACTGTACTCAGCTTGATGTAATGCGTCATGGCGAGCACGAGTTGGGAAACAAAATATGTGGAGTCACCGACCCCGTTCTTTCACAAGCAGGGTGGCAACAATTGGCAACCCAGTGCGGACGGCTTACTGACCTCGGCCACAGCTGGGACATAGTACTTACTTCCCCTCGAAAACGCTGTTATGAATTTGCATTTGATATCAGCAATTCACTAGGAATTCCATGTATGGAATACCATGGTTTTGCTGAAGTCGATTTCGG
>JAJEAV010000022.1 GCA_022822625.1 Gammaproteobacteria bacterium
TCTGTAGCTTCTATATCTATAAGTCTATGCTTGGCGGCATGTCGGAACAGATCCTTGAAGGACAACTGGTCAGCCTGGCGATTGCTGGCAAAGTAAACGGAGAGCCGTTTTCGAAGCAGTTTTCCACTCTGTTCCAAGACAAGCTCAAATTCCTTGACGCATGCCGCACGATAGATATCGCAAGTAAGTTCTTCCACTTCTTCGAGCCTGCTGATTCCCTCGTAAGCGAGCTCCAACGTGCCGATGCAGCAGCGAAGAAATGCAGTATCAATATTCAACGGATGAATTGCCTTAAATCGAGAGTTCTGGCCCTTATTTTACCCAGATTTGATTTTAAGCCGCTGGTTTGCAGGAAAGACTTGTCAAGAGCAAATAGAACTGGCCGGAGTGGAATTGGACCGCAAAACCCTCCAAATATTGTCGCTTGACCTCGAGCATGACCGCATACCCAGATTCAACAGGTATGCAAAAACATGATTTTGTATACCTGTTGACGAAAAGGATATGCAATATCGCAGTTTTGTATATAAACCCTCATTATCGTGTCTTTCAATCACCCCGCCCGCCATGTAATAAATTGTTCTATAATTGCCTGGCAACTTGATTGCTTAATCCATGTTGAATCTGGGTCATAATAGCGGGCCAGCCCAAAAAAATCACCTGAAACAGCATGGATCGCAGTTGCTGATATGCCCCTGAGAAACAGTATTTCTGTGGGGAGGGCTTTTTTGTCGGAACATGGCTAATTCTCCAATGTTATTACAAGGCAAATGGATTCAGACAGAGTGAGCACAGAATATCCGTTTTTGACTTTTCCACCATCGGGAGATTTGCTGACTGTTCCTGTTTCACTTGCTCTTGCCGAAGCGCGTGGAAGGCTGGGGGAATTGAAGGGTGCCGCCAGCGGTCTGCCCAATCAAGGCATCCTGATTGACACATTGCTTTTGTAGGAAGCACTTGCAAGCTCCGAGATAGAGAACATAGTAACAACATAAGACAAGGCCTTTCAGGCTGATTTATCCGTTGGCGACGCAACTGTTGAGGGAAAGGAAGTGGCTCGATATCGTGTTGCAATGCGACGAGGCTATGAAAAATGGCAGGACAATGGATTCATCAGCGAAAACATGCTGATCGACATGTACCGTGTATTGAAACAGCGCGATGATGGTTATCGGATGGGCGCTGGCACAATATTGCGCAATGAACAGACAGGTAAGACAGTCTATGAGCCGCCACAGAGTCAAAACGATATCATTGCCTACATGCGGCAACTCGAACAGGACATCAATGACAGGGATTCATGCAATAATTTGGACCCACTTATCAAGATGGCATTGATACATCACAAGTTTGAAAGCATCCATCCCTTCTCAGATGGCAATGGTCGGGTTGGTCGAATGCTCAATGTTCTTTACCTCGTACACTGCGGTCTTCTGGAATCTCCGATTCTATATCTGAGCCGTGCCATTAACCGTACCAAACCAGACTATTATCATCTTTTGCAGGCCGTACGGGAGGAAGGGGTCTGGGGAGAGTGGATCGTATATATGCTCAATGCGGTGGCTGAAACAGCGTACTCCACAGTGCAACTGATCATTAATATTAAAGCCCTGATGATGCAAATGAAACACCGAATGCGTAAAGAGTTGCCGAAACTCTATTCTCAGGATCTACTGAATAATCTGTTTCGTTATCCCTATACTCGAATAGAACTTCTGGAAAAAGACCTGCCATACACTCGACAGACAGCACGAAAATATCTGGAGATATTGAGTGACTCCGGATTTGTAAGCAAGGTTAGTGCCGGTCGAAACAATTATTATATCAACCATGCACTTGTTGCCCTGTTTGTCAATATGACTCCTGCTTCAACATCCGATTCCCGAGAGACGTCCAATGACTGATTCGATTGCAGTGTGAATGCTTATTCTGCCGTCTAATCGGCATCCGTACGGGGGATATTAATGATTGTTCGTCCAACACAGTCATTCGAAATTACAGCCAATGGATTAGCCGCAAGTCCTTGCTGGTTTAATTCCTGAAATCCCGACCTCGCCCTCTCTTCGGGTGAAGAGCTCACAACCACCCAATCCCTGACGGCCCTGCAACCAGATATATCCCAAGCTGTTGCCAGGACTACTCGATTTCAAGGTAGCCACCCCCATGTACTGTCAGATTTTCGCTCAGGAAACGCCAAGGACAACACTTCCCCTTGAATATCGACCCTGTACATTACATAATATGCTTACAGTTGACCACCCTGCTTGCCCAAGCCATCAATATACAGATGAAGATTTTTCGCAATCTGACCATTGCTGCATGGTTTGGGATACTGCTACTTTCACAAGCCGTGCATATCCCGGGCTGGGCCCAGAGCTCAGATACCACAAAACATGGTGAATTCTACGGGGCTATCCAAACCACTCATCCAGACTGGTTCAAGGAAAGTTTTCTGGACTTCGAAGAAGATATCGCCGAAGCAGCAGCCGAAGGCAAACGCCTGGTTCTCTACTTTCACCAGGATGGTTGCCCCTACTGCAATGTACTGGTAGAGGACAACTTCAAAAACCCGGACATCTTGCGTTTCATGCAGGATAATTTCGATTTGGTTGCAATCAATATGTGGGGAGACCGCGAGGTCGTTCAGGTAGGCGGACAGCCGTTTACCGAAAAAACGCTGGCTGCTGCCTTAAGCGTCAATTTCACCCCAACTCTTCTGTTTTTCTCGGAAGATCGTGAAGTCGTCTTTCGACTTGATGGCTACCGTCCACCCGATGAGTTTACTCATATCCTGAATTATGTGGCGAAGCAAAAAGAGCGGGAATATTCCTATGCAGAATATCTGGCCATGGTATCCGAACCTGACTCCACGACACCGCTCGGTCAGCCTGGATGGCCGGTTCTGGAACTTTTCGACTTGTCCCAGACCGGAGCACGCCCACTGGCTGTATTGTTTGAAGAACCGGATTGTGAAGCCTGTCAGTTACTGCATGAAAAAACATTCAGGGATGAAAGTGCGGCACCGATTCTCAAGCTGTTCAATCTCGTTCGATACAATCGATGGTCTGAAGGCCAGGTGATTCGACCAGATGGCACAGCGTCGACCATTCGACAATGGGCACAGGATCTGGGTCTTGGATATACGCCAGCGATTGTTCTGTATGGTGCGGGCGGTCAACAGGTAATCGTGCTGGATGCGATGTTCAAGACCTTTCATACACTGGGAGCTCTGGAATATGTGGCATCCGGCGCCTATCAGCATCAGCCGAGCTTTCAGAGGTACTTGAGCGAAAGGGCTGACCTGATCCGGGAGTCTGGTCAAGATGTCGATATCTGGCGCTATTGATTTGTCGGCCTGTAACCAAATTAGGGAGATCGCAAGCTGAACTCCATACCCCGATTTGAGCAGTTGAATCTTCTCATGACATGCAAAGCGCCGGTAATACTGCTAAAATTCAGGAATATGCCGGTTAGCGGGATGACCATCTCGGCACTTTGGAGCGTGAAATCTAGTTCGTTCCGGTACTGGCATGAATGAGGTTCAAGAGATGAATATGGCGACCAAAACTCTGATAGCACTGCTTTTTATTGCCACTAACAGCCTAGCCGACACCACCATCGAAGAATTCCGGTCGGGCTCGCAGGATATGCGGCTATATCAAGCAGAATCTTCTTCCGGGGACGATGTCGGAAGTGATGAAGGGGAGCAGGGGAGTACTGGAACGCCCACCGAGCTGATTCTTGATGCCGAACCCGAATGCTGACTCTTGGTTGCCATTCTTTTTCCAAGTCGGCAAGCAGTATTCATTCATCAGTTTCCCGGCTCTGGATCCTCTGCCAGACGTAACGCCTACACAGAGAACCTATGGTTCTTTCCTGATTCCTCGTTTAAACCAAACGGCATCAACCATTTGGTAGCTGGTCATCATATTCGTGAGTAATCTATTTCGCTATTTTTCGACAAGCAAAAAGGGGGTGTCCCTTCCACTTGATTTTTCTGAACAATATCGGTATATAAATTTGCTATACTGATTAATAACCATAAATCAACCAGAAATACCAAAAGAGGACAACCAATGAAAAAATCCTTGATTGCCGTCATTACTGCGATGACGCTCAGCCTGGGAATCAACGCCCAAGCTGAAAACAAACCGGTCGGAATCACCCCTGATTTGATGTCGGTAACCATCATGCACAACGGCCAACCCGTTGAGGTCATGCGAAACCAGGATAACAATAATACTGTACTTCCGGCATATTCCCGAACCTCGCGTCCCTGCCCTCCATTTTGCATTCAGCCGATGTCGCTGGCACCGGGTGTGGAAACACTGGGTGAAATCGAGGTGCTTGACTATGCATCCAAAATGTCCGGTGGAGATAACAGCATTCTGCTGATTGACTCGCGTACGCCAGACTGGGTAGCAAAAGGCACCATACCCGGAGCAGTGAACATCCCCTGGACTGATCTGGTGCCGGCGAAAGGTGCTACCACAGAAGGCATCACCAGTATCATGGCCGATCAATTCAATGTCGCTACCGTTGGTGGAGCTGATGTTTTTGCGATTGATGAGGCACTGGCCAATAACACGGTCTCTGAAGTATTCGATTACTCGAATTGCAAAACGTTGGTACTGTTTTGTAATGGCATGTGGTGCGGTCAATCACCGGCAAGCATAAATACCCTACTCAAATACGGCTACCCAGCCGAACGTATCAAGTGGTATCGTGGGGGCATGCAAACCTGGGAAATTCTGGGGCTGTCAACCGCCAAGCCTTGACTCCATTAATCCGGGGACATCATGATGATGGCCCCGGATTCCCTATCATCTTGCGATGGTGACATAGGTTCCGAACTCGGGTAATTGTTCAGGGTTATCAACATGAACCCTAACGACTCCTCTGATTGCAATTACCTCAATACGTTCAACTATTACGGGCCTTGCAGTCCCAATCATGTCGATCAAGTGAATTTCGGCACCTACTGCGGGCACCTGGCTTTGCGTTCCGATCAGTTCTATCTCCAATACCTTGTCACCAGCGCCAAAAAGAATCTGGGTGTTTGGTGACACATCGGGATTTACGCGCACTCCCTGATGCGACGACCAGTCAAGTACAACTCCAGCCTCGGGTGCCAGAATTCGACTCAATTGAATGAAGTGCTCTTGTTCGGCGAGTTCCCGGGCACGAAGGTCCTGGACATGCATTAACTGCTTGTGGTTATTCTCGGACGCTTCCAGTTCACTGAGCGACAGGGAACCTTCATCATATAACTCCATATCCCGTTCATAGGCTCGATCGGCCTCTGCAAAACGAGCGTCTGCCAGTTCCAGTGCACTTTGGGCTGCTTTCAGTGCGGCCTGAAGATGGGCATCCTGCAAGGTCAGCAATACCGTATTTTTCTCGACGCGCGTACCCCTTTCAGCAGGAGCCGTGCGAACTTCACCACTGACACCGACACCCAAATGATAAACACGTTCATGCGAAATCTGACCAACCAAGTCTGCAAAAGCAGGGGTCGCACAGAACACCAGTATATTGAGGTAAAAAAACAAAATCGACTTTTTGCCAATACTCATGATCGTCCTCCAATTCAGAATTTGTTCGCTTCAGCAGGTAACATGGTTGTCAGCATGTCCAGTTGTTCCCAAATCAGGATTTTTTCATGGTTCGCTTTCATAAGCCTATACAAGGCTTTTGCGACATTCAGGTTACCCTCTCCGATACTGGCTCGATAGTCCAGTTCATATTCCAGCCTGATTCGATCCAGTTGGTGCTCCCGGTATTCCAGTTCCTGATTCGCTGCGTTTATCTCAAGCTGATTGCTTCTCAGTTCCTGAACGAGTTCCAGGACCTGAATACGCAACTTGTATTCGATTGAATTCCGTTCAGCACTGTATTGATCGAATTCCGCCATGGCTTCCATAATTTCGGCATCTCGCCCAGGCCCCGGAAAAATCGGAAAGCTGAGAAAGGCCGAGGCGCGTAGATCATCCCGACTTCCGGGATAGCTTTCTGAATAACCGATTGCTTCAAACTTCAATCCGAGAGTTGGCCGCTGCATTTTGGCTGCTTGCAGTCGTTTTTGACTGGCGGCAATATTCAAGCGTGCAATTTCCATCTCAGGTGCATTCGACAGCGCTTTTGCCAGAATTCCATCATAGTCCGGGACGGGGCGATCATAGACTGACAGGTCTGGCTCAACCATTTGGTCTGGATAGGCTTCAGGACGATTCAACAACAGGGCAAGTTGAAGACGAGTTCTCCGTCTTTGGTTGTCAGCCTCGCTACGTATTGCGAACTTGTCAAGATAGCGTACTTCTCTCTGTGCCACCTCAACCGGATTTGCATCCTCAAATCGTTCCATCTTCTCAAGTTCCCGGTCATATTGCAGGAACGCCAGCGTCATGTCTTCATCAGCAACGATGTAGGCATAGTCGGACAGAATCACGTTCAAAAAAGCCTCAATGACCTTCAGACGATTCTCGGCTCGAACTCTCTGATAATTCAGTTGTCTGGCATCAAGACCAAGGTTGGCGCCATCGCGTCGGGCTTGCGTCATGCCAAAATCGCTCAGTGGCGCATTCACCACCAGCCGAATTCGGCTGTCGTCAATAAAGTCAGTGCGCGAGGGGATGTGTCGATCAGACTGTCGGAGTTCGGCCTCTGCATGGACCCTGGCTGCCTGTCTTGCCTGTACCGACAACACTTCAGCCCTGGCCTTGTTGATCAAGGCTTGTGCAGTCATCACATCAGGGTAGTTCTGATCAAGCATGTCAAGTGCCTGCTCCAGCGTCAGCACATCTGGAAAGGGTGCAGGCGCAACGGTTGTTGCCTGCCCGGAATCAATAGTCAAGGCCAGTAATACAGCCCATCCAGCCACCAACAGCCGATGCCCTGATTTCGCTGACGCTGACACCATTAAAATCTATCAAGCAGATATTATCGTGAACAGGAAATTGCAGTCAGGACTTTGCCTGCTCTCGGCGATACTTGCTGAATTTCATGTCCTGATATTTCTCCTCGATCACGTAATTTCCGAGCAGGATGAAATCATCGGCACTCTTGAGTGCTCCGGTATATCGGGCAATCAGTTCACCCTGGGGATTGAAAAAGGCAAACACCGGGGTTGCCCGAACCCGCATGGCTTTTAACGCAAACTCACTTTCTTCGACTTCATTCCCGTCGAAGTCAATGACCATCAAATCGCCCTCTGCGTCCATGGCAATAACCCGGAAGTTTTCCTGATAGAAAGCCTGGACAGTTGCCCGGTTGAGCACCTGTTTTTTCATTCTCTCACACCATGGGCAATCCTTGGTCTCGAACATCACCAGGAGTGCTGTCTTTTCTTCATCCTGAACGATCTCCAGTTCTTCTTGCAGGTCACCGAATGTCGATTCAAAAAACCTCTCTGGGTCGACCAAAGCATCTTCCGCAATAGCACTCTGGAAAATAATGAAAAACGCAATAATCCAGCTTATTCGACCTATGCTGGATTGTTTGCCTGAAGTGTTCATCGTTCTAACCTCACAATTTGTTTGTAATACTTACTCCTTCGACTCGATAATTTTTCTGAAACAGACCGATTAGCGGATTCTGATCATGGCTGGATCACTTATCCCAAAGTGAAGAAAACAGGTCTTTCATGGCTTGCCAGGAATCCTGATCGGCTTGCTCGTTATATCCGACCGGGATACCATGTTTCTGGGCGTTATGATCAGCCTTTGGACTGGTAAAGCCATGCCCTGCCCCCTGATGGACGATTACCTCGTAATTCGCATCAAGCCGATCCATCTCCTTGCGAAATACTTCAACATCATTCATGGAAACCATGGCATCATCCTCGCCGTGACAGACAAGAATCTGGGCCTGAATACTGCCGGGCTCAGGCGAATGAAAGGGAGAAAGAATGCCATGGAAGCTCACGGCAGCAGAAAGAGGCAGTCCCAAGCGGGCCATATGCAACGCCATTGCACCGCCAAAACAATAACCAATGGCTGCAGATTTACTGGAGTCGACATCCGATTGCGCCAATAAGAGATCATGTCCTGCACGCAAGCGGGCACTTGCCAAATTGATATCGCTTAACACAGAGTTCATGGCCATGGTCGCCTGTTCTGGATTTTCCGCTTGATATCCATCTCCATACAAATCGACTCCAAGTGCTGTATAACCCAGCTCCGCCAGCATGTCGCAACGGTATCGAATGTAGTCATTGATCCCCCACCACTCATGTATGACAATGACGCCTGGTGTCGGTTGCCGGTCTGGCCTGGCTAGTGCCAGATAACCCTGGTGTTGAGTGTTACCACATTGGTATTGGACATTCTTGTTTTGTGTAGTCATAAAGCAAACTCCGGTCTCACTGTGCAATCCCGTAAATATTTCCATGGATTTTTCCTTGGAGCATTGACTTTATCATACCCCAAAAACCAAGGTCTGACTCGATTCTCGACAATGCTGTGAATCCGTCAAGCCAGATCAGTGAATACTCACATCTCCCAAAGATTGGGAAACACTACTCACCGACAAAAGGACGAATGGTTATCTGTAATGGACTTAATTCAGGGAGCCATTTCTCCAAATCCACCAGAAATTCGGCAAGCTAGGCATATAATTGATTACCCGCTGAATTTTTCCATTATTCTGAGGCCAATGAAATATCTCCCCTTGATGGTCAACATGTCGGACCGACGGTTCCTGATTGTTGGAGGCGGAAATATAGCCACACGTCGTGCACGAATCATCAGTCAGTCAGGTGCCCTGATTGATGTTGTGGCCAAAAATGCAACCGAGGAAATCAAGAACATCTCAATCCAGAAAGGGGGGGTCTATATTGAGCGTTCCTGGACAGCAGAAGATATCACTGAAGATTATGCATTCGTGATTGCTGCTACGGATGATCATCATCTCAATCAGGAAATTCGTGAAGCATGTCTAGCGCTGAATATTCCGGTTAATGTGATAACGGATGCATCCTCATCGGACTTTACATTTCCCAGCACCATTTACAGGTCGCCGATGACGATTGCGGTATCAAGCGGCAGTGCCTCCCCCCTGCTTGCTCGACTTCTTGCCGAGCGCATCAATGCACTGATTCCAGACAGCTATGGTCGATTAGCCGGAATGGTCGGAAAATACCGACATGTGGTTCGAGAGACTTTTGCGAACCCTGATGATCGCAAACATTTTTGGGGGAAAGTACTCAGAGGTACGGTAGCAGAGCATGTATTCTCAGGAAACCTGGAAGATGCCGAAGCCCTGCTTGAACACTACCTCGACAAACCCGAGCACCATATCGGGGTTGGTGAGGTTTACCTGATTGGTGCTGGACCGGGTGATCCTGACCTGTTAACGTTCCGCGCCTACCGACTACTCCAGCAATCCCAGGTCGTGCTGTATGATCGACTGGTATCCAAGCCGATTCTTGACATGGTGAGTTCAAAGGCAAAAATGATTCATGTTGGCAAGCGTCGGTCCCATCATGCTGTACCCCAAGCCAATATCAATGAAATGCTTGTCGAATATGCGAAAAAGGGGTTGCGGGTTGCCCGACTCAAGGGAGGTGATCCATTCATCTTTGGCCGAGGCGGCGAGGAAATCGAAAAGCTGGCCGAGCAGCACATCCCTTTTCAGGTAGTTCCCGGCATTACGGCAGCCTCCGGATGTGCCAGCTATAGCGGTATTCCACTTACCCATCGAGATCATGCTCAATCAGTACGATTTGTTACAGGGCAGCTTCGGGACGGTACTGTCAATCTGCCCTGGTGTCAGCTGGTCGTAGAAAACCAGACGGTAGTGATCTACATGGGATTGGATGGTTTGCCAATCATTTCTGAAAAACTCATCACACACGGCATGCCACCTGACATGCCGGCATCACTCATTGAACAAGGCACCACGCCCGATCAAAGAATACATTGTGCAACAATTTCAACTTTGCCAGCCTTGGTCGAACAGGCCTCGGCCAAGCCACCGACCTTGTTGATAATTGGTACGGTTGTTGAACTTCATCGAAAACTGCGATGGTTTCGTGAAAACACTGATATCAATGATTCCCAGTTCGTGGAGTAGCGATGGCCGAACCGCATCCCTGTCCAGGTTTTCACCCTCAATAGCACTGGTTTTGATGGCTTCCGAAGGCATCAAGTTAATTAATGCATCCTTTTTGGATGTCATCGACAGTGCTTCAAAACAGCCAGCCAAACGCTCTGAGCTTACCCAAAACTCAAGATCCCGATCATCAAGATTACTACGATCATAGCGAAAATTTGGCCGGGCCGGCCCCTGCCCAAGCGACTCGTCGACCCTCGCCAGCAACCGCATGTCCTGATCCGTATAGCATCTCGGGAACGCCCGGACCGGACCTCGCTGACGGCGATCAGCAATCCTGCCATGGTCCATGTACTGGGCAATCAGGCGGGTCAGCTGGGACCTGGAAAAACCGGTCAGCCTGGCCATGTATGACCTCGGCAGACCCTTGTCCGGCCGACTGCAGTTGCGGAAGTGGAGCCGTACCAGCGTGTCGAGCATGAATGCATAGGCAGATGCACGGTCCATCGATCGACACTCGATCGACACAATGCCCTGAACCACCTGCCTGACCTGTTCGAGCGTGGTTACCCGTTTCGTTTGTAGCATGATGATCATCTCCTGATGATCCCATGTTCCGGAACCGAAATGGAAAATCCGACCCCTACAGGCTCACTTCACGGTGGAATACCGCTTTTCGTTCAGGCTCATTTGTCATTGGACAACACTCCGATCAATCTCTATATAGGCTGGTATTCAATTCCGAATTGTATTGTATTGAGAAATATTGCAGATTTTCCAACAAATTGTCCAGCGATTTGCTATTGATATTATCTGTGTTCAGTCATGAAAGAATTTGCCAGTCCAATGATCAGGAATGACCTTGCGATTACATGATTTTTGTGTTGCACATAATATTTAATTTGCGCATAAATTTTATATTGCGCATTAATTTGTAGGCATAATATCAAGGCAACATGGCTAAATCCATACCAGAGCAGGAATTGCAGGCTATTGAAACGGTTGTATCTGCCCACCCTGAAGAGTATATCTATCCAGAATATCCAGAAAGGGCTGGGAAGGGAAATAGCTTGCCGTACTCTCCAGTATCACCTCAAACACCTTGTTGACAAAGGCCGTCTAATCAGGGGGGGCAACAGACGCTCGACCAAGTATCTGCTTCCCTCCATCACCAAAGGCTAGGCAAAAACTTTCCAAGTATCCGAACAAGGGCTGAATCGTGAATTTCGACCTTCAGGGCAGGGAATCAAAATCCAGGAATATGTCCGCAAGCCTCTCCAAACCCGAAGTCTTGTCGGTTATGAACGTGCATTCCTTGATGCCTACAGACCCAATGTTACCGCATACTTGTCAGCCAAGGAACGAGAACACTTGCGCGAGACAGGGGCCACAGCTAGAGGGAAACAACTGGTCGGAACATTCGCAAAACAGATACTGAATCGACTAATTATCGATCTGTCATGGAACTCCAGCCGCCTAGAAGGGAATACTTACTCACTGCTCGACACAAAGCGGTTGATTGCCTTCGGCCATATGCCCGAAGGCAAAACACAGCTTGAAACACAAATGATTCTGAACCACAAGGAAGCGATTGAGTTTCTCGTGGATTCAGCGAAAGAGATTGGCTTCAACCGATATACGGTCTTGAATCTGCATGCCCTGCTGTCGAACAATCTTCTGTCCGACCCGGAATCAATGGGCCGTCTGCGCCAGATCGCTGTCGGCATAGAAAAATCAACATTCCATCCGCTTCAAGTGCCTAAACTCATCGAAGAATATCTTGATCAAGTTCTGACCACTGCCAAGATCATTGAAAACCCGTTTGAGCAGGCATTATTCGTTATGGTCCACTTGCCGTACTTGCAACCATTTGATGACGTTAACAAACGCGTCTCGCGCCTTGTTGCAAACATGCCCTTAATTAAAGCAAACCTCATACCCCTCTCATTCACCGACGTTCTGACCACAACCTACACCGAAGCGATACTTGGCGTATATGAATTGAACCAAATCGATTTGCTCAAGGATGCTTTTATATGGGCTTACGAGCGTTCCGCAAAGCGACATACGTTGATCAAACAGTCGCTGGGCGAACCGGACCCTTTCCGCCAGAAGCATCGCGAAGCGCTATATGAAATCATACAAGCCATTGTACTTGAACGTCTCGGCAAGAAAGCGGCATTCCAGCGCATCACCGCCTATGCCAAAAAGCACATCGAAACAGATGAACAGGAACAGTTCAGACAAGTCTCTGAAAACGAGATTCTGGGACTCCATGAGGGCAACTTTGCACGCTATCGGATAAAACCGGTACAGTTCAAGGCATGGCAAGATGTCTGGAATTAACCGTAAAAAAAACTAACAACTACCATGAAGAACAATTGATGAATGGTTCAACCCACATCACAATGACTGATCATGCTATTGTATTCATGTCTCATTATGGCACGCTTCCATGAACTATCAACTTGACTCGGAGGTCTCCGCATTCCTTGAGAAGTCTGATTCGGCCTATCCTGAAAATGTGCTGGAACTCAGCATGCATGAACACAGGGAATGCTATCGAGCACTCTGCGAGATGTTTCAGGCACCCATTCCGGACGAGATTACCAAGAAAGACTCCTTGATAACCGGCCGTAACGGTCATTCGATTCCAATACGATACTACTATCAGGAAGGCAGCAATTCCGAAACACTGATCCTGTACCTGCATGGAGGAGGATTTGTGGTCGGCAATCTGGAAAGCCATGATTCGATCTGTGCTGAAATTGCACACAGAACCAGAATCAGGCTGATATCGGTAGACTATCGACTTGCTCCAGAACACCTTCATCCGGC
>JAJEAV010000057.1 GCA_022822625.1 Gammaproteobacteria bacterium
ACAGAAACAAACAAAAATGATGAATCCGGAACGACCCCAAACGATCGAATTTGAAAATGGCGATAAGGTAAAACCGACATTCTCATTAGAGGAAATGTCGAGCCGCATTGCCAAACTACGAGCATGCATGACGGAACACAACCTCGATATAGCCTTGTTCACTTCAATCCATAACATCAATTATTACGCCGATTTTGTCTACTGTTCTTTCGGACGCCCCTATGGCCTGGTCGTAACGCATGATTCCCACACGACCGTCAGCGCCAATATCGATGGCGGTCAGCCGTGGCGACAGAGTTTCGATGACAATATCGTCTACACCGACTGGCAACGCGACAATTACTTTCGCGCCCTACAGAGCCTGATCAAGGGAAAAGTACGCGTCGGCATCGAGTATGACCACGTAACCCTCGAGCGCCGCGAAAAATTATCGGAATTTTTCCCAGATGCCGAGTTTGCCGATATCGGCATCCCTACCATGAAACTTCGCATGATCAAGTCCGCGGAAGAACACGCACTAATCCGTCAGGGTGCCCGCATCTCGGATATCGGTGGAGCCGCCTGTGTCGAGGCCATTGGCGAAGGAGTACCGGAATATGAAGTTGCCCTGCATTCCACACAGGCCATGGTACGTGCGATTGCGAATGCCTACCCCCATACCGAATTGATGGATACGTGGACCTGGTTTCAATCCGGAATCAACACGGATGGTGCACACAATCCGGTTACATCCAGACGGGTCGAGAAAGGCGACATTCTCAGCCTGAACTGCTTTTCAATGATATCTGGCTACTATCAGGCCTTGGAACGCACCCTGTTCCTTCATGAGGTATCGACCAGAGAACTGGAACTGTGGGAGATCAACTGCAAAGTCCACAGAAAGGGACTCACTCTTGTCAAACCGGGAGTGAAATGTTCAGAAATCGCAGCAGAACTGAATGAAATCTTTCTTGCACACAACCTGCTCCAATATAGAACCTTTGGATATGGACACTCGTTTGGCTCACTCAGTCATTACTACGGGCGGGAAGCGGGTCTTGAATTGCGTGAGGATATCGAAACTGTTCTGGAACCGGGAATGGTTGTTTCAATCGAACCCATGATCACCCTGCCCGAAGGTATGGAAGGTTCCGGCGGTTATCGAGAACACGACATTCTGATTGTGCATGAAGAAGGGGCGGAAAACATCACCCACTTTCCGTTCGGACCTGAACACAACATAATTCATTAGATCGGTGCGGCAATCTTGACCAATGGATAAACCAGGACTGAACTATTGTGCAATCCGGTGAACCAACCTGGACAGAAAGACATCACAGCGATTCAGCTCGGAGATCAAAATATACTCGTCAGGCTTGTGACCTTGATCCATTGACCCAGGCCCACAGACAACCGCAGGCATCGACAAACGGGAACTGATCATTCCGGCTTCTGTACCGAAATCGATTCCGGTGATTTCATTGTGACCGAGCAGGTCGCTGACAAAGTCGACAATCTGCGCATCCCGTCTTGTTCGAAGTGCCGGATACTGGTTAAAAACATCAATACGAATATCTGAATCTTCAAATTCATTTCGATACCGACCTGCTATGGTTTCGGCAGAATTTTGAAGCCTCTTTAGCAACAGTCCTGTGTTATCTGTTTCAAGATTGCGGATTTCAAATTTGAATTCACAATAATTCGGAATAATATTGAGAGCAGTACCTCCCTGGATTGTCCCAACATGCAACGTACTGTGAGGCACTCCGAATTCCTCATGCAAAACCCCGGATGACAGTTCGTTGTGCAGATTTCTGATTTCGCCAATCATGTCGCAAGCGAGATAGATGGCATTTAATCCTTCTGTCGTCAGGGCCGAATGTGCGGATGCCCCATAGCAACGACAAGTCATCCCTGTCTTGCCCTTGTGAGCAATGCCGATCTTCATGGATGTGGGTTCGCCGACAATACAGAATCTCGGCCTTGCATGACCCGCTTCCAATACATCCAGCATGCCGCGAATCCCGATACAACCAATTTCCTCGTCATAGGAAAACACCAGATGAATCGGCTCAGCAAGTTTTGAAGCAACTGCATGAGGCACCATAGCCAGAACACAGGCAACGAACCCCTTCATGTCAGTCGTGCCACGACCGTAGATTCGATCCCCTAGTCGTGAAGCACAAAAAGGAGCAACCGTCCAGTTCTGTCCCTCAACCGGAACAACATCAGTATGTCCTGACAGCAACACCCCGCCCGGCTTGTCCGGTCCAATGACGGCATGTAAATTGAACTTGGTTTTTTCATCATTGGAAACCAGGATGCTGTCAATTCCATAATCAGCGAGATAGTTTCGAATGTAATCGATTAACTCGGCATTGCTATCCTTGCTGATCGTCGGGAAGGAAACCAGCCTCGCCAGGATATCTTCACTGGATGTCATAAGTCAGGTATTGAAACATCAATGTCCAGTTTAACGAAAGCCCTGGATGCCAATTGAAAACCACTGGGAAACCGTTGCACGAATTTCGCCGCGAATTTGTTCGAATACTCCTGGATAGATGGTGTAATCGATAATATTGTCTTCACCAATCACTTCCCTAGCCACCCCATTAACACTGCCAAAATCATCAATCAGACCGAGATCCCTGGCCTTTTGCCCACTCCAGACCAAACCCGTGTAGATGTTCGAATCATCTGCAATACGCCCCGAACGTCCTGACTTGACCGCTTCGATAAATTGCTCATGCACATCATCAACCAGAGTCTGCATATGCCGGTAATCTTCCGGTGTGGTCGGAGTAAACGGATCAAGGATCGTCTTGTTGTCTCCAGCCCGGACAAATCGACGTTCAATACCCAGCTTTTCCATCGCGCCCGTAAAGCCGAAACTATCCCAGATTACTCCGATTGAACCTACCAGGCTTGAAGGATGTGCATAGATGTTCTCTGCCGCAACTGCGATGTAGTAACCGCCCGAAGCGCAGATATCATTGACTACGACATGAAAGGGCTTTTGCGGATTCAGGGTTCTCAAACGAACAATTTCCTCATGGATGCGAGCAGCCTGAACCGGTGTACCTCCCGGGCTGTTCATGGACAGAATAATTCCTTTGGCCTGCTCCGATTCAAAGGCAAACTCCAGAGAATCGATGACATTCTCCGAAGTATTCCTGTCAAATCCGATGACTCCCTCAATTGAAATCAAGGCAGTATGAGGATCCGAGAAACCTGGACTGTCGTCATCCATAACCCAGTAGGCAAACAGTATCAAGTAGGTGACAAAAAACAGTCTGAAAAACAAGCCCCAACGTCTGCGGGTCCTGTTCTCCCTGACGTACTCACTTGCGACCTGGGCCAGGAACAGATTGGTAGCGGCATCGTTCTGTAATCCACTTCCGGGCACTTGCCGTCTTGATTTGGGTGATCGTCGAAAAATCAAGGCTACTCTCGTCTCATAAATGTACTATTTGGCTAATCCTGGCAATTTTGCTGGATACACTGATAACAGGATGCGCTAACTCGATGCTTTTCCAGTTGAACAACATTGACCGAGTATCTGCAATCCCCGGTACATTCAGAATATTCGGGGTCTGAGTCCAAGGGAATTTCAATGCCGACAGTTACCGCCGACACTCATCCCTCCAGTCATGATGATTCAAAATCCGGCCTGCCCAATACATTAAACCCATGTCACCCTGAAAAATCAGTGCCTGATCAAGAATACGCTTCCCATGGAGGAATCTGGCAATCAGTCAAGCCGTTCAAATAGCCCAGCTATGCCTTGACCACCGCCGATACACATGGTTGCAACCGCATAACGACCACCAGTCCGCTCAAGTTCGGAAAGTGCCTTTTCAGCGATAATCACGCCAGTCGCTCCAATAGGGTGGCCGATTGAGATGCCGCTTCCGTTAGGGTTCAACCTGTCTTCCGGAAGTTTCAGGTCTCTGGCAACGGCAATCGCTTGTGCGGCAAACGCTTCATTGACCTCCCATACATCGATATCATCCATACTGACATCAATATCCTTGAAAAGATTTTGTACCGCCGGCACTGGTCCAATACCCATGTACTTGGGCTCTACTCCAGCAAAAGCATACTTGACCAGTCGCGCTCGGGGGTTGATTCCTTGCGATTTTGCCTGGTCCGCACTCATTAAAACCATGGCGGCAGCACCATCATTGATGCCGGAGGCATTGCCGGCAGTCACTGAGCCATCTTCCTTGAAGACCGGCCGCAATTTTGCCATTTGACCGATTTCAGCATTGAAACGAATGTGCTCGTCCTGGGTAAACTCGACTGTTTCCCTGCGACTTTTTATTTCAATCGGCAGTATCTGATCGGCGAAATGTCCGTTTTCCGTAGCTTTCTGGGCCCGTTGATGGCTGAGTACGGCTAATGCATCCTGATCTTCACGGCTTACTTCCCATTTCTCAGCGACATTCTCGGCAGTTACTCCCATATGATATTTTTCCATTGGGCAATGAAGTGCACCTACCATCATGTCGGATAGCTTGCCATCACCCAGGCGATTGCCAAAGCGTGCGCCGCCGGCCAGATAACCGCCTCTTGACATGACTTCGGTTCCACCGGCAACGGCTGTATGGCATAGCCCGAGCTGGACCTGCTGGGCAGCAGTTACGATTGCCTGCATACCGCTTCCACAAAGCCTATTTACAGTTACACACGGGGTGGAATGGTGCAAACCTCCCCCCAGGGCCGCAACGCGCGAGACATACATATCCCTGGGTTCAGTGTGAATGACATTGCCAATGGCACAGTGTCCTACAGACTCCGGAGCAATCCCGGCTCTTCGTACCGCTTCCCGGACGACCAGTCCACCAAGAACACCCGGAGTGTGGTTTTTGAGACTCCCTCCAAAATCGCCAACTGCCGTTCGCACTCCACTTACCACTACTACTTCATTCATGACTGCACATACTCCGTATCATCTGAATTATCATCAAGTTGGAAAACTGCTTGATCTTGCTGAATTTCCTCATGCTCCAATAATTGAACCACCCACTATTGCAATGAAACTTGAAAAGACAAGGCTTGTTTGCGAAAGCCACTGGGTGATTTTTGAGGACAATTGCAAGTTTAACACATGACCACACATGATCTTTCAGTTTGCGAGAGGTTATGGAGCTTGAGACTATTCCTGAAGCTCGGACAAGTCCTGAAAATACTGCAATGCTTCCGGATTCGCCAGAGCCTGGGTATTCTTGACTGGATGCCCATGCACAAGGTCACGAACTGCGAGTTCAGTGATTTTACCGCTCAAGGTCCTCGGAATATCCGGAACGGCTATAATTTTTGCCGGAACATGTCGAATTGACGCATTCTCGCGTATAGTAGTCCGAATCAGGGCTTGAAGATTTTCGGTCAACTCTATTCCTTCTCTCAATATGACGAAGAGAACGATTCTTGTATCCCCATCAAAACGTTGACCAATACACAGACTTTCCATCACCTCGTCAATTTTTTCAACCTGGCTGTAGATTTCGGCAGTGCCGATGCGTACACCCCCCGGATTCAGTACGGCATCTGATCTTCCATGGATGATCATCCCGTCATGTTTCGTCATTTCCGCATAATCGCCATGGGCCCAAACCCCTGGATAGCGCTCAAAATACGCTGACTTGTACCTTGCGTCATCGGGCTCATTCCAGAATCCAAGCGGCATGCTGGGAAATGGCTTCGTACATACCAATTCGCCTTGTCTTCCCCTGACCGGCCTGCCTTCATCAAACACATCGACGGCCATGCCTAGCGCCCGACACTGAATTTCACCTCGATATACCGGGGCAACTGGATTGCCCATCACGAAGCAACCCATGATATCCGTTCCCCCTGACATGGATGAAAGCTGCACATCTTCCTTGATGCCCTGGTAAACATAATCAAACCCTTCTGGAGCCAGGGGAGATCCGGTCGAAAGCAGCATTCGCATCGCCGATAGGTCCTTGTCCTTGCCTGGAGTCAGACCCTCCTTGGCACAGGCAGATAGAAACCGGGCACTGGTACCAAAAATCGAGATACCGAGCCGTTCCGACATGTCCCACATCGCGTTCCTTGTCGGATAAAACGGCGATCCGTCATAAAGAACGAGTGTGCTACCACTCGCCAGAGCGCTGGCTAGCCAGTTCCACATCATCCAGCCGCAGGTAGTAAAGAAAAACAACACGTCATCGCGTTTGAGATCCGTGTGCAGACGATGTTCCTTCAAGTGTTGAATTAGCGATCCTCCAGCCCCATGGACAATACACTTGGGTTTTCCTGTGGTTCCTGACGAGTACATGATGAACAAGGAGTGATCGAAAGGTAATTGCCTGAACTCAGGCTCGGATGCATTCATCAGCGCATCATGCCAAACAATACCGTTCGGCACTTCGGAAATCTCGGAGGAGTCATTCAGAAAGGGAATAATGACAGTTTTCTCGATCGATGGAATGCTCTGGATGACCGACCGAACGCGATCGAGAATACTGTGCCTTCTACCGTTGTATCGATAACCGTCAACGGCAAACATGATTTTCGGTTCGATTTGCATGAACCGCTCCAACACTCCCTTGGCACCGAATTCGGGAGAGCAGGAAGACCAGACAGCACCGAGACTTGTTGCCGCAAGCATGGCGATGATAGCCTCGGCACCGTTTGTAATGTAACCGACTACCCGATCACCGGCCTCAACACCTGAAGATTTCAAGAATTCTGCACATCTTGCTACTTCCCGGTTGAGTTCAGCGTAGGTCAACCTTTGTTCTAGGCGATCTTCCGAGCAAGCAATAATCGCAGTCCGATCATCCTTGAATCCGAGAAGGTTCTCGGCGAAATTCAGGCGAGCACCCGGAAACCACGAGGCGCCGGGCATTGCATCAGGGTTGTCGACTACACGATCCCATCTTCGTGAGTTGATAATGCCGCTGAACTCCCAGAAACAGCTCCAGAAGATATCCGAATGATCTATGCTCCACTGATAAAGCGAAGAATAATCGGTGATTGAAGCTCCTCTTCGATTAACCCACTCAATAAAGGCCGTCAAATTAGCTTGCCTTATCGATTCTTCAGATGGTATCCACAGGGTTTTATTGTTTGCCATGAGAGTATTGGCATGGATGGGATGTTTTCGGGTTGATGTCCAGAGAGATTGAGTCAGTACTGTGATTCAGGAACATTCACCACCAACCCATCAAGTTCCTCGGTAATGATCAATTGGCAGCTTAAGCGGCTAGTGTCGTCTTGGCCTTCGGCAAATTCCAGCATATTCAATTCATCATCACTCACCTCGGGTAATCGCGGAAACCAGTCTGGGTCGACGTGCACGTGACAGGTTGCACAGCTACAACACCCTCCACATTCTGCGAGTATTTGATCAATTCCATTGTCCTTGGCTAAAAACATGACCGGGGTTCCAACTGCACCCTCTATTGACTTGACGGTTCCATCAGGCAATTTGAAATGAATTATGGGCATGAATGATTACTCCCTTGAATGCAGAAGGTTGAAACTGACTTTATACAGGCAGATTGTCATGGATATTATCGCAATATGGAATTTTCCAAGTATAAGCCAGCCTGTCAAGCATGAATCAGGACAATCCCTGTCATGAAACGCAAATTTCTCCTATGTCATGGCAAGGGATGTGATTGACGTGCCAATTTAGCGGCTACCTACATGACAACATCCTAGCAGGCTGATTCCAGGAGTCGAAATCCCCGATACTGCAACTCTGACGTTTATACGGACATTGCGGAGGCATGCTCCAGACTTCCATACTGGCTAGTCAGGTGACGCCAAAGGCGTGATGGATAAGCCTGTTTCGCGACCAGGCCAGGACATGCACCGGAAACCTATACCCGCCAGTTCAAGCAGCGCCGGGATTATCCCAAAGATGTTTATCGGTTCAGATAAATCTTCTCCTTGGAATCAGGAAAATCCGGCAACGGATGTTCTTCTCGCAGAGCTTTGGCTACCCCATACACCATGCACAGACAAACGACCGCAAGAGGCAGTCCGGCAACAATCGAAGCCGTTTGCAGTGCTTGCAGGCCGCCTGCAAGTAATAGTACTGCGGCAACAGTTCCAGAGAGCAGCCCCCAAAACAGCCTGAATTTAACCGGAGGATGCTCATCTCCCATTGACAACATGGTGCAAATAACAAGCGTGCCAGAATCTGAAGAGGTCACAAACCATGAAATCAGCAACAATGTTGTCAGGCAGGTAAGCCAGAAGGTAAAGCCTCCCAATCCCAATCCCTCGATCGCCTTGAATATGGCACTCGAATAATCGGCATTGACCACATCAATCAATCCAATCTTGTCGAACAATTCCATACCGATCGAGCCGCCGCCAAATACAGCAAGCCAAAGTACCAGAACTGCCGTGGGCACCAGAAGTACATAGGTTACAAATTCACGAATGGTTCGCCCACGCGATATGCGGGCAATAAACAATCCGACAAACGGGCACCATGCTACCCACCAGCCCCAATAGAAAATTGTCCACCAGCCTTGCCATTCAGCGGCCGGATCACCATCAATCCAGAACCCCATCGGCAGAAAGTTTATGGCATAGTCCCCTACTACTGTTACCATGAGTCCAAGAACGAATGCCGTGGGACCAAAAACCAGGAAAACGACCATGAGGAAAATACTGGCAACGACATTCAGTTCACTGAGGATTCTTACGCCTTTCTCAACTCCCGTTACCGCAGAGGTCGTACCCAGGATGGTTATCAAGCCGATCAGCATCAGCTGATTGCCTGTCGTATTCGAAAACCCCAGAAGATTTTCCAGTCCGGCATTGATTGCCAGCACACCCATCCCAAGCGAAGTGGCAAGACCGAAAACGGTGCCAAAGACACCGACCAGATCAACGAGATGCCCCCAAGCCCCGTAAATCCTGTCTTTCAGCAACGGATAGAGCGCCGTGCGCAGTGTCAACGGCAAATCATTTCGATAAGCAAAATATGCCAGGCACAGGCCCACGAGCACATATAGTGCCCAGCCATGCAGTCCCCAGTGAAACAATGTAATTCGTACCGCCATAACTGCCGCTTCCGCCGTATTCGGCTCAATGCCGGCAGCCTCTATATACGGATTGCCCTGGACATGAAATAGCGGTTCGGCCACACCCCAGTAAAGCAAACCGGAACCCATGCCAGCGCTGAACAACATGCTGACCCATGAAAAGGTGGAAAAATCAGGCTTGGAATCATCCTTGCCAAGTTTCAGGTGTCCGAAACGGCTGAATGGCAACCATATTACAAAGACCAACACCGTTGATACGGTGCCAACATAGAACCAATCCAGTGATGTGTTGATCAGACCATTGATGTTGGAAAAAACCTCACTGGCACGTTCTACATCCATGATGGTGTAGAGAACGAATGAAAAGATCATGATCATCGAAGCGATGGCCATGAACGGATTTGCTCCAGATAACGGGCCAGATGTGGCGACCGGGGGCTTTCGTGTGTTATTCATATTACTGTCAGACATGTTAATTCTCCGATGGCTTACCGAACACCGCCACTAGCGCCCTGCCGAGCAGTTTGTGTTGCCCATGCATTGAATCGCTCGTACAATCGATCATAGTTTTCTGCCCACCACCCGGCATCGGATGCCAGCACTGACTGGGAACCGGCATTCGGGCCTGTAACAAACTGGGCCTTGATAGCATCCGGAATCAATTGGTAAGAGGAGCGCCGAGTTGGTTCAATGGGCTGATGCATGGCTTGTTGAGCTAAAGCTTTGCTACTGCTGGCATAGCGCAAAAATGCCAGCGCCTCGCTCAGGCGAGGAGTCCCTTTTGGAATGGCATACAGGTCCATTTCGGTGATTGCCCCATCAACCACAATACTTACGTTGCTGTCAGGACTGCTGGAATTAGTAGTACCGCTGACTGTCCAGATCGAGGTAATAGCCGCACTGCTTTCTTCAATATGGCGAATCGGATCAAGTTCGTTGGACCACCACAATATGCCGGGGCGGATTCTATCCAGAACGGCAAATGCCTTGTCAACTCCCTCTTCGGTTTCCAGAGTTGCATACACATTATCAGGAGCCACTCCTTCGGCCATCAGTGCCCACTCCAGAAGCACTGATGGATCACGTCTTACCGCACGCGGGCCGGGGTATTTTTCAACATCAAAAAAATCGCTTATAGTCTCGGGCGGATCATCGCCAAACAAACGCTTGTCATAGGCATAGGAAGTCGACCATCTTATACCTCCAACACCGCACTCGCTGACAGCCCCTTCAACGAAGTCTTCGGATGCTGGCGTGCCGTCAACTCCCGGGGGCAGATCAATTTCTGCCAGGGATTCCAGCAGACCTTCGTTGCAGGCACGCAACATGTCCGATTCAATCATATCCACGACATCCCAGACTACATTGGAGGATTCGACTTGATTGCGAATTTCCTCAATGCCTCCGGCATAGTGTTCAACCATGACATTCTTGCCTGTCTGCTGTTCATAAGGATTAACGAAGCCCAGGATCTGTGCCCGCATGTAGCTCCCTGTCCAGCTGACAAATGTCACGTCACCATGAGCAAAGACTGCCTGGGGCAAAAACAGGCAGCTTACGATCAGCACAAAAAATCGGTTGGTTTTCCATGCAACTCTCATCAATTGGTTCCTCTTCATTGGCGTAATACTCTTTTTGTAGTCACCTTTGTTGCAAGCATCTTTCGGGATTCTGCTGGCTAGATGCATATTTTCAAACACGTTAATTATATAATTTTATTAAGGATAAAAAATTTTTTTGACTATAAATGAATGCTGTTTCCCGTAGAAACCGAGAACCCTCTGCTCGTCTTGAAAACAATAACGTAACTACTTGATTTATTTCGACTTGCAGTCGATTGCATCAATTTACCATCAGGAATCAATACGGCGCATGCCACGAGTTCGAACCACATATTGTCTTGACCGGAAATGGAGCTATGGCTAGTAAGTAGTGCGTGGGGGAGAGGGGAGCACTATTATTCCTATGGATGGTAATTCGGGTCAAACCCGATCAAGACTTCCAGTGTTGGATCAAACCGAATTAGCGATGATGAGTTCAGGAATCCATATTCAGCCTGAAGCATGATCAAATACGGGGTCATATAAGTGCAGATGTAGGAAATGTAATCGGTGCGGCACTTACTTGACGAATGAGACAAGGGCCTGAATCGAAACGCCCAACAGCAGTTTCTGCAACTGATGCAAAAAAAATCATACACTCCGGCCAGTTTCTCGTTGTAGATAACTACCCACTTCCCAAGACAATCAATTTCAAGAGTACGCTGCATTTCTTTCATAAGCAGAAATTTCTTCAGTCAGAGTTGACATGGTTTGCATCCTCTCTGGAATAGTTTTGCATGATCTCGAAACTTGCGATACTACATTGCACTTTACAATACCCGTGAATCAGAAAAATCTCGATTTGATCATGGCGCTTTGCTGGCAAGCACCACCGGAAGCCCTGTTGCCAGGACATTAGGAGAAAGAATCGGTAACAGCGAACATGTACACAGCCAAAATCGTAATAACACACCCTGAAATCAACAAAACAGCGAGCATATGGATTACTTCACGAATACCATAATCAAGGAACTTCTCTCTTTGCCAATATACACTCCCAGAAAAGAAACATTCATACAGTCACGTACGGTTCGTACCTCCTGTTGCATATTCATCCAGCCAGCAGAATGTGTTGATCAACTTCATCTGTTCAACAGTAGTACATGGAATTTCCAGTAGTTTCGGATTGACGACAATCACGACCAGACATTGTGCACGAGAAACTGCAACATTCAGACGGTTCCTGCTGTAAAGAAACTCGATATTACGTGGGATATCTTCGGAGCTGGAGGTCACCATGGAAATCAGCACAATGGGGGCTTCCTGTCCCTGGAACTTGTCAACGGTGCCAACCCTGGCATTGTCCGGCAAGACCGAGCGTAGATAATTGACCTGCATATTGTATGGAGTGACCACCAAAATATCGTCCTCCGTGATCGGACGTGTACCGATATCACGGTCGATAAACCCTTGGCCCAGCAAGGCTTGATATTTGGCCTTGATGATTTTGCCTTCTTCTACACTCTTTTGCGAGCACCCTTCATGCTCTGCCGAGATCATCACGATGCCTTCATTCGGTAAATCAATGCTTTGCAAGTCCAATCTACGCTCAGAAGTGACCCCATGTGCTGTCAGGCGACCATCATAAAAAGCATCGGAAACAAACTGGCAGATACTTGGACGCATACGACGAGTCTGTCCAAGAAAAATACCGCGATCAGATGTTATGGTGGCATGGTCTTTCAGCAAAAATTCCAGCACTGATGATCCGGCCTCGCCGGGATGTATACCTTGGATGGGCTGACCCAGCTGCATCTGATCACCCACCAGAACCATGTTCCTGGTCGCCATGGCCATGCCCACTGCGTTGGCAGTGGCGACCTGTCCGGCCTCATCAATGAACAGATAATCCAGTTGACCGTAAAAATGCGGGCTGGCAAAGGTCCATGCAGTTCCTGCAAATAGATCAGCATCAAGGTTCATATTATCGATCCTGGTTTCCGTGCGTATGAATTGACCGATAAAGACGGTTTCATCATTACCGCTACTTGCCTTCTTGATTCCATGGAACGGTACGCCTTTTTCAGCAGCAACACTTTCCACTTTTTCCAGCAGGTTATGAATGGCCTTGTGAGAATTGGAGGTAATGCCGACCTTCTTCCCGCGCTTGATCAGTTCCACAACGATATGACTACAGGTATAAGTTTTCCCTGCACCCGGCGGACCCTGGATAAAGAGATAGCTGTCTGTAAGCGCGGTAATGGCTTCCAGTGCACCGCCTTGCAGATCATCAGAGGTGATGACAGCTTCGCCGGGTAGCTTGCCCTGAATGCTTGGTTCATTTCGCGCTAGAAGCTCTGTGGCAACATGAGTAGCATCTGCTCCTGATGCCTTCAATACATAATCTGCATAGCGGTAAATGGCGGAACGAATGATCTTGCTGTCAATCGGTTTCGACGGACCAATGGAAAGGGTTTCAGGCAATGGTTCCTTACTGGCTCCACGTTTGATTTTAATGATGCAGGTGCCCTCATCAATATTCACAATAGTGCCTGCGTTCTGCATGGTGGCAATATCAACGGCCTGATCACCAACCTTCAGCTTGTATTCCTGGGATGGGAAACAGTAACTGTAGATCAGCGAGTACTTTTCTGGATCAAGTGTGCCGACCTGCTGCAAGCCACCAAGACATTCGGGGTCATCAATCAGTTCGCTTTCAAATTTGTTCTGTCGCTCAAAGCTGCCCCACCATTGCGGCTTGGCTTCCCGGTTATGAAACTCCAGCAAATGTGACAACCGTTCATTGATCGGCGATAGGGCCTCATCCTTGACACCAAGGAGGGCCCGGTAGTTTTCATATTCGATTTCCCAATCCTTGCGTTGCAGTTCTTCAATCTCGGCATATTCAGGCGACCCCTGAAACCAGGGGGTACCTACTGGCTTGAGATTCAGCAACCAATCACGCAGTAAGTACGTGGAGGTACAGTCATCCTCGTTATAAGAGGCAATCTCCTGCAGTAATTGATCATCACCGGTTTCACGCCACTCATTGTAAACGACGATACTGTCGGCAGCGGTCGCTACTGCATTGGCTCTCTTGTCCATATAGAAGGTTTCAAGGTTCTTGATCGAGTAGCCGGGCTCAGAGGTGCGGATACTCTCACGCACCACCAGATACAGATCAACAAATTTTTGATTCCGGAGCAGATTGTCCAATTGCTCTTCACACTCCGCATAACGACAGGCCAGGCGTTTCAGGGCCGTGGTTTCATAGTGACTGTAATGATAGATGTAGGCATGCGGGTGCTCAGCCAGATGACTGGCCAGAAATCTCATGAAGCGCTTGAAGGTTTCCCTCTCTTCTTCGTGGTCATGCGCCCAGAAAGACTTGAACTGCATCCTGCCATTCTTGCAGTAACACACTCCGAACAGATACTCCAGGCCATTTGGATAAAGCGGGTCACCCTCCATGTCAAAAAACAGGTCACCATCATCCGGCACAGGCATGCGGGCAAAGCCCTTGTCCGAAGGGAACGGGATGATTTCGTACTTGTCCTTGCCTGTGGTGGCCTTGTGGTGTTGTAGAACTGCTTGTGAGCGCAGGCGCAAGAACACATCGCGATTGAGGTCAGGGATTTTCGTATCGGGCGCTGTTGCTGCCAGGCTGGCTACTGATCGAATACCCGTCTTTCGCAACTTGCTCATCTGGGAACGCTGGATATTGGCGACAAGACTCAAATGGTCGTCCTGTTCCCATTGAGCCGTGCAGCCTTCCCGCCACGGGCAGAACCTACAATGGCTGCAAGGTTCAGGATAAGAATCCATGGGCAGGTTTTGCAGATAGCGTTCAAAACGATCTTTGGTGTGGGTGTAGTAATGGAAAAAATCGGTTAACCGGAAACAGTGCTTCTTGTGGTCACCAAGGAACAAATACATGGTAGCTGGGCGCATACCCTGTAAAGCAGCAAGCAACTCGGAGTAGATACACAATTGCATGATGTACTTTGGCTCGTCTTTCCTGGCCAGTTTGGTATCCAGCACCTCATAACTGAAATCGCCCAAATTGGATGGCGTGTCGCACTTGATCAAAAAATCCGCATCGCCCCGCCAGGGCGCAGCAAGAAACACGGCCTGATAAATCACATCTGCACCGGACTGCATGGCCTCCAATGTCAGATTAGTGCGGTCCTTGAGATTGTGGTTTTTTGGAATTTCAATAACGGATTTGCCTTCATCCTTGAGTTTCCGGAGATAGGCGGCCTCATGCTCCAGACCTTTTTTCTGTAGCAACTTTCCCATCATGTCAGCCTCGGCCTTATCCATTTTCTCGCTCAATGCCTTGACATCAAGATAAGTCGCATGGTGACATCCCAGAAAGGTGATCAAGTCCGATGGCGAATAGAGAATCTGATCGTTACCGTATTTATGCATGGATCTCTCTTTATAGATTGCTTCCTCGATAGCTTATTATGATCATCCAACCATTTTCCGAGATGCATCTCTCTCACGCACTACTTTCGACCATATCTCATGGAATAGACTTAACTGAGACATCTTTTTTACTTTTCGGCATCAATGAATATCCTGAGATTCATGCTATGGTCTTCAAATGCATCAAGACCACATGTTACAACATAAGATCTTGTGGAAAAAGCTTTCCCATCGGCTTTCAGCAATTCTAATTAATGGGATTTTAATTTTACATTGGGTGGTATTCCGGGTTAGCAATTCTAGTTATGAAAAACATTTTCGATCAGATCATGATAACATATTGTTTTATAGGAATATTTTTCTGACCGGTTTCAGCGCGGAACAATTCTTGACATTGTCTGTTCAAGAATACGGTGACAGGAAAATCAAGAACACCTGTTCCGAATGACTGGCTTTGTTTCGTTTACTTGCCCAGCAAGGCACCTCGAACCGTTTCCCAGCCGAAACGAAAAGATAAAATATCATTACACAACAATAGCCTATAAGATCACAACAATAGCCTATGAGATGCCATCAAAAAACAGTCTCCATAATTAGAATTGCTGAATTCACGAGGCATTTACATGGGAAACCGCTATTTCGGATCGAAGGGGACCGCGGGTCTGTGTCAGCCGCTGATTGCGCTGATGCCGCCACATTCTGTGTATATCGAGACGCATCTGGGTTGTGGGGCGATCATGAAGCGCAAGCCGAGGGTGCTTCCCAACATCAGCATAGACCGTGACGCAAGGGCCATAGAGGGGTTTCACTGCGACTATCCGGTGGAGCTGGTGCATGGCTGTTGCCACCGCTATCTACGGGAATTCGTGTTTGACGGCACCGAGCTGGTTTATTGTGACCCGCCGTACCTGCAGGAGACGCGCAAGTCGGCACGTCGCTACCGGTACGACTACCGGGATGCCGATCACGAGGAGTTGCTATGTATGCTGGGTTCGCTACCCTGTGCGGTGATGCTTTCGGGGTATCCGTCACGGCTGTACGACGAGCGTCTTGAAGGCTGGGGGAGCGTGTCGCTACAGGTCATGAACCAGGCGGGGTGGTGACCGAGAAGGTGTGATTCAACTTCGAGCCGAACCGGGTACACTGGTGCCGATATGCGGGTGTCAATGCGATGCATCGCCAGCGGGTGAAGCGCAGTGCCGAGAACTGGTCGAGGCGCTACCGCAAGATGCCGCCTGGCGAGCGCCTGGCGATTCTTGCCGGGATCATGGATGTCGAGGCCGGATCGTCATGACGATTGTCGAGCGCCTCTCGTTGCGCGAGCAGTTGGCGCAATTCCGGCAGAAGTTCGAGCGTCTCGATGCGCAGGGCCGCTTCCCAGCCGAGGCTTGCGAACTGTTCCAAGGGATATGTCGGCTCATGGAGATGATGGTAACGTTGCTGCTGGAGCGCGCCACTCCGGACACCTCGGCCAACTCGTCACTGCCGGGCTCGATGACCCCGTTTAACAAGACTGCGAAGAGCCGGCCCGCTCCGGAAGCGAATCCGAATCTCCGCACCGAGGTCTCGCAAGAGACGATTCCGGTCGAGCACTGTCAGGCATGCGATCGACTGGATCCTGACCGCCCCGGTGCTACATGTGGACGAGACTTCGATCCGTGTCAACCGTGACAAGCACTGGATTCATGTCTGCTCTGCCGGGAGCTGGTGATCAGGAAATGCCATCCGAAACGAGGACAGGAAGCACTGCAGGAGTGCAATATCATCCCCCGCTTCGGGGACCGCTCGAGCGGCGAGGAGGAGGAACCGAGACCCGTCCCGGTACATGACCACTGGGTCACGTACTTCCGGTACACCGAGTGCGACCATGCCCCGTGCGACAGCCACCTGGTGCGCAACCTGCAACAGGTCATCGATACCACCGACCCGCGCTGGGCCAGACGCCTGCAGAAACTGCTGCTCAGGGCTGCCATGCCGTGGCACGCTCCGGCGACAAGGTGCTCACGCCAACCCGCCTAGAGTGGGTCTCGGCCCTCTATGATGCCATCCTGTAACAGGGGCGGCGGTAACTGCCGAAACCACCGCCCCGCAAGGGCAGGCACGGAAGGTGGCCGAAAAGCAAGGCAGAAAAACTGCATCAGGTCTTTGTTGACTACCAGAATGAAATCCTGTGCTTCACCCGACTGCCCGAGGTGCCGTTCACCAACAACCGGTCAGAACGAGACCTCCGAATGGTCAAGGTCAAGCAGAAGGTCAGCGGCACCTTCCGAAGTACACAGCACGCACAGGCCTATTGCCGTATCTCGAGCTACTTCCAGTCTGCCGCCAACCAGAATGTCGGATCGACCGCGGCAATCCGACTCGCACTGTAGGGCAGGGCCCCGGAACTGATCGACGAGCCAGAATGAAATAACGCCTCAACAACAGACTCATCAACAATAGGGGACAAGTAGATACACAAAATCAAGGTTTTTGTTGCTATGGTACTGGGGTTCGCATTCCAAATACCGGGTAGTATTAACCCTTTAGTGCAAATTGATACGGTACGGCACCGAGAGTTTGAATCCCGCTTTGCCTGCATAGGAAACGGGTCGCCCACAAAACAATTACCTTGCATATTTAACATTTTGTGTTAGTATTGCTAGCATGTATAAAAGAGAGCTTACACAAAAAATCATCAAAAGTCTTGGGCAAAATCCGGCAGTGGCTATCCTTGGTCCGCGCCAGATTGGCAAGACAACGCTGGCGCATGAGATCGCCAAAGGACAGCCATCCATCCATTTGGACCTTGAGAACCCGGAGGATTTTCAAAAGCTCAAAGACCCTGCCCACTATCTGGATCTGCATGCAGATAAGCTGGTCATCCTTGATGAGGTTCAGCGCTACCCTGACCTGTTTATGTCACTGCGTGGCATTATTGATGCCAGACGGCGTGAAGGTCGTGGAAATGGACGTTTTCTGGTGTTGGGGTCAGCAACTAATGAGCTGTTAAAACAAAGCTCTGAGAGCCTTGCGGGCCGTATTCATTACTCTGAACTCACGGGCTTAAACCCTTTTGAAATTGAAGAGACATCCGGAGAGCCTTTACAAAAGCTCTGGATGCGCGGCGGGTTTCCTGACAGCTATGCCGCCGAAGATGATGCGGCAAGCCACCAGTGGCGTCAAAACTTTATCCGCACCTATCTGGAAAGAGACATCCCTCAGCTGGGACCAAGAATTCCAGCAGTTACATTGATGCGCTTTTGGACTATGCTTGCCCATACGCAGGGCGAGCTACTGAACGCATCAAAACTTGCAAGCTCGCTTGGTGTGGAGAGTGTCACCGTTAGCCGATATCTGGACCTCATGGTTGATTTATTATTGGTTCGCAGGCTGGAACCTTGGCACGGAAACGTTAAAAAACGGCTGGTGAAATCACCGCGCACCCATGTACGCGATAGCGGTCTTGTACATGCCTTGCTGCAAATCCCCAATTACGAAGCTTTGCTGGGACATCCCATATTCGGCAAGAGCTGGGAGAGCTTTGTCATTGAAACCATTATTAATGCTTTGCCTTCAGGAACGCATCCGTTTTTCTACCGCACATCAGCTGGGGCAGAGATCGACTTGGTAATTGAGTTTGGACTTGATGACTATTGGGCTGTTGAGATTAAAGCAAGCCGCACTCCGACCTTGAAAAAAGGCTTTCACATGGCTTGTGATGATTTAAAGGTGAGGCGGAAGTTTGTTGTCTACACTGGCGACGATGCTTTCCCTAGCACCCACGATACAACCATCCTGTCGCTGGCACATTTCATTGAAGAGCTCAGAATGTGAACGATAAAACAATCATCCTGATTGATGACAAATACCAGTCAGGCATAACAATTCCCCAATTCGACTATGAAGTTACAACAAGCCGGTGCTCATGAAGTTTATGGGCTTATCTTTGTAAAAACATTGCGTGATACGGACAATGTATAGAGCATGAGTGATTTGAATTTTGACAACAAATATATAATTCCCTTTTTATAGAAAGCAAGTCAATTGCAAACAGCAAAAAAGTCCGCAAATGCTGGGCTTTTGAGGCTATGCCATTTCTAGCATATGAAAGTTCGTTTGTAGTCAATGGCGGAGAGGGCGGGATTCGAACCCGCGATACGCTATTAACGTATACACACTTTCCAGGCGTGCTCTTTAAACCGCTCAGACACCTCTCCGATAGCTCGCTCACCCTCAATAAATCCAATATTGCTGAAAACAGATTGCAGTTAATGCCTCGGCAAAGAGTGAACAAGCCCTATTACCTACATCTGCAAAACAAGATTCTGAACCTGTACCTGGCCGGCCGTACAGTTCAAGCCGACATTTCCCAATCAAAATGGGATGTCGTCGTCCAATGAATCCGTGGACCCGAATGACTCAAAGGAGGTATCTGGTTCAGGCTTTGAAGAAGACTTGCCAAACTCCGATTCATGGTCGGAATCGGGCGTATGGCTTCTCTCCGACCGCGAACCCAGCATTTTCATCTCGGAAACAACAATATCCGTTGTATAGCGATCTTGTCCTTGTTGGTCCTGCCATTTATTGGTCTCCAACCTACCCTCAGCATAAATCTGGGATCCTTTTTGCAGGTATTTTTCAGCAATCTCCGCCGTCCTGCCAAAAAACTTGAGACGATGCCATTCTGTTTTTTCCTGATTTTCACCGGTTTGCTTATCCTTCCAAGTTCTGCTGGTTGCCAGACTTACCGACGCAATGGCCATTCCACTCGGGGAATAACGAACTTCAGGGTCACGACCGAGATTACCCACCAAAATAACCTTGTTAACTCCACTAGACATAAATCAACTCACTTATTCAAAAGTTTGTGTAATTCCGAAGTCTGATATCGACTCGGATCAATTTCAAGATAAGCCAGTGAACGATCACGCACAACCGTAACCGAATCGACACCGCTTAGTCCTTCTATTTTAGCAATAATATCCGCCGAGCAAGACTTATATGACGTGTCAAAATGCACTTCCAGAGTTTCTCGAAGTGATAACGTGGGCTGGAAGACCGAGAGCAGTAACCAGACCAGCGCAATAATGCTCAGGCACCAAAGTAATCCACCTTGTCCATATCCATCCAGTATGTAGCCGCCCATGGCACCACCGCAGAAAATCCCGATATACTGGAACGTGTTGTAGACAGACAAGGCCCCTCCCCGTCTGGAACTGCTGGTCATCCTTGAAGTTAGGGACGGCATCATGGACTCAAGCGCATTGAATCCGGTAAAGAATATTGCCAGCGCAACGACAATTCCAACCGGATAGGCATTGGCACCAACCGCCAACAATAGGAACCCTGACGCCACAACCAAAATGGCACAACGATAAAATAGCAGGATATTCTTCCCCACGGAACTTACCCGTATCGCCAGCAATAATCCAGGCACCGACAAGGCCAGTACCAGAAGATACATTTTCCAGTGATCATCGAGAGGCAGGAGAATAATGTCCCTGAACAGGGATGGAACAAGCAGGAACAGTGCAGTCAGCGCCATGTGAGATAGGAAAATCCCGATATTCATATGCAAAAGCTGTGGATTACGAAGGGACAGGGACAACTCGGTAACTACCGAATTTCCCCGGTGCTTCGGCACCTCCTTGCGCTTAAAGTCCGGCACCACGGTATACAAAATGACTATCGACAAAACTGCCAGCCCGCAAATGCTCCAGAACATGCCGGGAACGCCAATCCAGCCCTGCAACACCGGTGCGATCAGTAACGATATAACAAAGGCTGCACCAATGGACATTCCAATCAACGCCATTGCCTTGGTTCTTTGACTGCTACGAGTCAAATCCGAGGTTAAAGCCATTACTGCCGCAGATACGGCACCGGCACCCTGCAAGGCACGGCCCGCAATAAGCTCGTATATCGTGTCTGCAACACCCGCCAGACCACTTCCCAATGCGAAAATCACCAGACCAGTCGCAATCGTAAGTTTCGGATCAATACGTCCGTACAGCAGACCAAAGGGAATCTGCATCAGTGCCTGGGTCAATCCATAAACGCCCAGTGCCCAACCTGCAAGTAATGGAGTATTGCCAGGCAAGGTTTCAGAATAGAGCACCAGAATCGGCAGCAACATGAATAACCCGAACATCCGTAACGATATAATGCCGGACAACGCAAAAACAGCCCTTCTTTCATTGGGGAGCATCTTCGCAGCGATTCGATTGGCACTCTTCATAATAGGTTGCAGTCTGCCGAATGGGTCTGTTCAGGATGTATCCGATATCTTTGGGCAAAACAGGCGAATCGGCGCCAGCATCAAAACGAAAGCTTCATGCCGGACATGCCAGATTGCGTACCCATGGCAGATATGCGGAGATATAGGTGCCTGACATTCCAATACCTGACCATATTCAGGATAGATACCTCCCTGACGTCACTCTCTGGCTTCATGCATGCATTGAATCATTCCGACATACAGCCAGGATCGATCTGACAGGAAGCCGTCAGATATCCATTCCGGAATTCATCGGGTGAAGAACCATCTGCAAAAACAGTAGGCAAAAAAAGAAAATCAGGTTGTCTGCACACTAGAGAAAATATTATAGTACAGGTTTATCTAATCCACTTGGACAACATTTGTGTCATTAACAACCATTAGGGTACGCGGTGCCCGAACACACAATCTCAAGTCTCTCGATATCGATATACCGAGAGACCAGCTGATTGTCATTACCGGTTTATCCGGATCAGGAAAATCATCATTGGCTTTTGACACCATCTATGCCGAAGGTCAACGCCGATACGTCGAATCCCTATCGACTTATGCAAGACAATTCCTCTCAGTCATGGAAAAACCCGATGTGGACACAATTGAGGGACTCTCTCCAGCCATCAGCATTGAGCAAAAGTCCACTTCGCACAATCCTCGCTCAACAGTTGGCACAGTCACGGAGATTCACGACTATCTACGTCTGCTTTTTGCAAGAGTCGGCGACCCTCGTTGCCCGGAACATGGAACTACTCTCGACGCACAGACAGTAACACAGATGGTGGATAACATCATGCGTCACCCAGAGTCATCGCGCATTATGATTCTTGCTCCGGTAGTCAGCAACCGTAAAGGTGAATTTCAACACCTGTTTGGCGAACTATTCTCGCAAGGATATATCCGGGCTATCGTAGACGGAATTGTTTCAAGTCTGGAAACGCCACCACAGCTGGACAAGAACCTCAATCATGATATCGATATAATCGTCGACCGACTGGTTGTAAAACCAGACAACAGGCAACGTCTGGCAGAATCCCTGGAGTCCGCCATCAGTTTATCCGGGGGAACGGCAAAAATTGCCATCCTTGACGACGAACGCAATATCGTCTCTACCGAAGATTACTCCAGTCTGTTTGCCTGCCCTCACTGCGGCTATAGCCTCGATGAACTGGAACCCCGGCTGTTCTCCTTCAATAGCCCGGTCGGGGCCTGTCGGGACTGCGATGGAATTGGAACAATAAGAATCGTTGATCCGGAAAAAGTCGTCAGGGATTCTCATCTCTCCATTACCCAGGGAGCGATACCGGGCTGGGACCCACGCTATGCCTTCTATCACGTAAAACTGGTTGAGATTGCGAAATATTACGGCTTCGATCTCGACCTGCCTTTCGAAAATCTGGAGAAGGAGTGGCAGGACATTATCCTGTTTGGCAACAGGAACAGGGAAATCCAGTCCGCTGCTCGGGGTTACTCTTCAGGAAAACCTCCGGTATTTGAAGGGATTGTCAATAATCTGGAACGTCGCTACAACACGACTGACTCATCACATTCAAGAGAAGAACTTTCCCGATACATGAGCACGACAGTATGCAAAACCTGCAACGGTGCCAGGTTGAAACCCGGGCCACGCCATGTCTATATCGCAGATTCAAGCATTGACCAGATATCACACTTGCCGGTAAACGTTGCCCTTGAATTCTTCAGTAAATTGAAACTGGAAGGACGACGTGCCAAAATCGCCGAAAAAATTATCAAGGAAATCGTGGCACGCCTGGGGTTTCTGAACAATGTTGGCCTGAATTACCTGACGTTGTCGAGATCTGCAGAGACCCTTTCCGGTGGTGAAGCCCAGAGAATTCGTCTGGCCTCGCAGATAGGTTCCGGTCTGGTAGGTGTAATGTACATTCTTGATGAACCTTCAATCGGTCTGCATCAGCGTGATAATGCCCGTCTTCTTGATACCCTGTTTCACCTTCGGGACCTGGGCAATACCGTGATTGTTGTCGAGCATGATGAAGAAGCAATCCGAAGCGCCGATTTCGTTATCGATATTGGACCGGGTGCAGGAAAGCATGGTGGGGCAGTTGTCGCCCAGGGCAAACCGAAGGACATCGTAGCTTGCAAACATTCCATCACCGGTCAATACCTCAGCGGCAAGACCAGCATTCCTGTACCAGTCCGTCGTCATTCAGCAAACATGGAGCGAATCCTGGAAATTTCCGGGGCATCGGGAAACAACCTTAAAAACATCACTGCCAAAATACCAATTGGTCTGCTCACCTGTGTAACCGGAGTATCTGGCTCCGGCAAGTCAACCCTGATTAATAACACGCTGTATCCGGCGCTGGCGAAAAAGCTTCGCCTGAGTGCGTCCACTCCGGAACCTTATGCAAATATCTCGGGATTGGAACACCTTGACAAGGTTATCGTAATTGATCAAAGTCCCATTGGCCGCACGCCACGATCAAATCCAGCCACCTATACCGGACTCTTCACACCGATCAGGGAACTGTTTGCCGCCACCCCGGAATCCAGAACCCGTGGATATAAAGTCGGACGGTTTTCATTTAACGTTCGGGGAGGACGTTGTGAAAGCTGCCAGGGAGACGGACTAATTCGCGTAGAAATGCATTTCCTGCCAGATATCTACGTGCCTTGCGATCTGTGCAAGGGCGAACGGTATAACCGTGAAACCCTTGAAATAAAGTACAAGGGGAAGAACATCAGCGAAGTTCTCAAAATGACTGTCGAGGAAGCCTCCGAATTCTTCTCGGCGATTCCGGTCATCAGCAGGAAACTCGAAACACTTCTTGATGTAGGACTGGGATATATCACCCTCGGCCAAAGCGCTATCACACTGTCAGGAGGGGAAGCGCAACGCGTCAAGCTTTCCAAGGAATTGTCCAAGCGCGATACCGGCCGAACCCTCTATATTCTGGATGAGCCGACTACCGGACTGCATTTTCAGGACGTCAGACAGCTGTTGAACGTTCTGCATCGCCTGCGCGATCAGGGGAATACCGTCATTGTGATTGAACACAATCTCGATGTCATCAAGACCGCTGACTGGATTATTGATCTCGGGCCGGAAGGTGGCGACCAGGGCGGAGAAATCGTGGCAATGGGGTCTCCAGAAAAAATCTGTCAGAGCAGGCAATCCTATACTGGCGAATTTCTGGTCAATCTCATCAATATGGGCCTGGGGTCGCAGATTGCCTGATACAGGACATGCATTATTGGCGTCCGGCAATCACTCCATAACCCCCTCTCATTCCGTTCGGCGTACTCCCAGAATATCATGAATCGATTTCAGACCCTCTAACACCGTCTTGTATCGAACACTTTCCGGCACCTCTAGTTCCATGCCCAGATACATGATTTTTTCCTGATCGTCGAAACGGGTGTCCACCTTCAATATCTCTATTTTTCTCGACTTCAGCCTCTCATGCACGTCGGATAGAAAATTCTCACGCTGGTAGGCAACTATCTCCACATCCAGTATATAAGCATCTCCGGATAGTTCCCCCCACTCTACTTCAATCAGGCGTTGCTTGCGAGACTCTGAAAGACGCGTCACATTCCCACAATCCTGCCGATGGACCGTGATCCCCTGTGTGGTCGTGATATAACCCACAATCCGTTCACGTGGTACGGGAGAGCAGCAATTCGCTGAACGCGCCATCAAGTTGCCTACACCTTGCACAACAAAGCGGCTCGGCTTGGTGCGATTGGACCTGCCTCTTGAACGTTTGGATATAAGCTGATCAGCAGCCTTTTTTTCAGAGTCAGTCCTAAATGGCTGTAAGGCCCTGCTGATTTTATAATCACCCGTTGCAATAGCAGCAAACAGATCATCCACCTTTCGATAATGAGTATGCTGATTGATTTTTTCAAAGGACAAATCAGTAAGCCCCAGCTTGACCAGTTCACGCTCAAGCAGGCCACGGCCAACCGAAACATTTCGGTCATATTCTTCATGCCTGAACCACTGAAGTATTCTTTGCCTTGCCCGACTGGTCTGAACATAGCCACGATCATTTCTCAACCAGTCAAGACTGGGACCTCCTGACTTCACTGTTTGAATGTGTATCCGATTGCCTGTCTTGAGCCGCTTGTGCAGGGTCACCATTTTGCCATCCACCAACGCTCCACGAGTTCGATGACCTATCTCAGAATGGATTGCATAGGCAAAATCAAGCGGGGTTGAACCTTGAGGCAAGTCAATAACCTTCCCTTGTGGCGTAAAGACATAGACCCGATCATCTTCATGAGGATTCGTGATTGAATCCCGAGGGAATTCCTCGCCCTGTTCGATATCCCCCACTGGCTCGACGATATATTTTTTCCATTCGAGCAGTTCACGCAACCAGATAATCTTGTTTTCAATGTTGACATCCTGCTCAATACCCTCTTTATATCGCCAATGCGCGGCAAGGCCCAACTCACTTTCCTGATGCATTTCAAAGGTGCGAATCTGTACTTCTACAGTCTTGTCCTGGGGGCCGGATATCACCGTATGTATGGACCGATAACCGTTTTTTTTCGGCATTGCGATATAGTCCTTGAACCCATCTACATAATGCTGCCATCTACCATGCATATAACTCAAACACTGATAGCATTCGTCAACGGTATTCACCAGAATACGAATTGCCCGAACATCCCATAACTGATCGAACCCTATATTCTTCTGGTTCATTTTTTTCCAGATGCTGTAGATATGCTTGGGCCGGCTATACACCTTGACTTCAGAAACAATTTCGGACAACCCCGACTGGACTTCCTGCACAACATCGTCAAGAAACTGCTCTCTCTGTTTGCGCTTCTCATTCAACAGCCTTGCAAGTCGCTGGTAGGTTTCGGGCTGCGTGTTTCTGAAAGTCAAATCCTCTAGCTGCCACTTCAGCTCAAATATCCCCATCCTGTTGGCCAGCGGCGCATAGATTTCCCTTGTAGCATGAACCAGTTGCCGATAGTCCTCTTCGTCTTCACCTTCGCCCAGTTTGAGCTTGGCCAATTGCAGGGACAGACCTATCAACACAACCCGTCCATCATCAACCATGGCGATCAGCATCTTGCGCAGATTTTCCTCAATCGGCCGATAATCATCCCTCGATGAAGATTGAACGGGCCGGGCTACTGACAGGCTATTCAGAAACATCGAATTCTTGTACAAATCCAGTAGCGAACTCCTCACAGTCATGACAAGTTGTTCGTATTCCCTTTCCTGAATCTCACCAATCGAGGCCAGATAACCCGCAGATACCGTTAATGGTCCTGCACCAATGTCAGTCAGGATAGACGCTGTCAGATCTCCAAGTTCACGACGGGAATCGCTATAACTGGAGAATATCCCGCGAATCGATTCGAGATCAACTGATCCATGATCGCTGTTCCTTGTATCGAGATATGCTGACATATAACTGACTCCGGCTTATTCCATGCTGATGGTTAATATGAATACCCGAAAGAAACTCTAAACCAGGCATCAACCTCTGGGATGATGCACTTGATGCAGTTTCTGGATTCTAGCCCGGGCTACATGGGTATAGATTTGGGTTGTGGACAGATTTGAATGTCCAAGCATCATTTGTACGCTCCTTAAATCAGCACCATGATTCAGCAAATGGGTTGCAAAGGCATGTCGTAGAGTATGCGGTGATACCGTTGACTTGATTCCACAGAGCACCGCATACTTGTTGATTTTCTGCCAAAAGCCCTGCCTGGTCATGGCCTTGCCCTGATTGCCCGGAAACAGGTCGTTGCTGATGTGTTTTTTCAGCAACTGATCCCTTGCCTCCTCCATGTAGACTCGTATCCATCCTGTCGCATGTTCGCCCAGAGGTACAAGCCGTTGCTTGTTGCCCTTTCCGGTCACCTTGCACACCCCGACTACGAGATCAACCTGATTGACCCTGAGGCCGACTAGCTCGCTTACTCGCATACCGGTTGAATACAGTGTCTCGATCATTGCTCGATCACGAAGGCCATTCGGTGTTTTGCAATCAGGTGTTTCAATCAATTTGGAAATCTCACTCTCTGATATGGTCCTGGGCAGGCTCTTTGGCAATGACGGCGCAAACCCTTTCGCACAAGGGTCTTCCTCAATGATCTTCTCTCGAATCAAATAACGGTAAAACCGCTTGAGACTCGAGAGCGACCTTGCTGCAGAGCGAACTGAATACTGCCTGGACCGATGAGCAATATAATCCATAATGGCCGGAGCAGGCGGCGAGACCGGATTGATATGCTGGGCATCCGCCCATTTGGCAAACAATACAAGATCTCGCCGGTAGGCAGCAAGCGTATTGTCGCTAAGTCCCGACTCAAGCCAGACAGCATCAAGAAACCGCTCTATCTGCACATTGAACTGATCAACAAGTGCGTTTGCTGAATCGCTCAATTTTCACCCTCAACCAAACCATCACCGACATCATAACTGCCCGACTCCCACAAACTCAATTCCTGAATCTTCTGATTCAATTCAGCCTGTCTTGCTTCATCAGTAGTATGGTTAAGGATGCTCTGATAAAGCTTCCCTGCATCTGCATACAGATGAGCCGACTCTAAAGACCGGGCAGCATAATACCGGGCCGAAATTCCCCATTGGTCATACCCGTTGTTTTCAAGCATGGCAGAGTAAAGAAAATAACTCGCTGAAGAAAGATAGTGATGCATCGCCTGATATGTTTCCCCAATCCAGTAGGTCAATTCACGATCCTGCTTTCGGCTGGCAGTCTTTCCTCGCAACAAGCCCAGTAGCTCAAGCGCATACTCATTCTGTTGAAATTTCTGCAGGTCAAATATCACCGTCAGAATCTCATCCATTTGTTCAGGGGAAATTTCCGAGCGACTGTTAATCAGTTGCCGGAGTTGCTGGAAACTGGCTGAAAACCGCCCCGCCACCACATATACCCTGGCTTTTTGAAGCATCCATTTATCCGGGGCAACATTGATGAACGCTGTTTCAGACATGCTGTCGATAGTCTGAACTGCCAATTGTATTTGACTCTGATTAATCATCGTGTTGGACAAAAGCAGTACAGTCTCTCCTCCAAGCGACAATTCACCTACCGGAGCATCAGGGCCAAACAGGCTGGACATCAATTCAATACTTCCCGACAGAAGCAGGGAGGACACAAGCAGATCACACAATTGCGTTCTTTGAACCTGACCTCGTACACGACTTAGCAGAAAAGACGACAGTGCCTTTCGCTGCAACGTCTCCTTATCCGGCAAGGACAAGACAAGCCTGTAGATGCTCGGTATATCATTCTCCAGAAGTTCATGATCACCGATCAATTGAATCGCATAATCCTCGTATACCTGAAACAGGTCTGACAGGTCAAAAACCGGCAAAGCCCCGTAAGCGGAAGTTCCGGATTCATTTTTGACAATCAAATACTGCTCCAGCTTCTTCACGTATTCATCCCTGCCAATCAAGCGGCCAAGATAAGCTTCAACTGCCGCTGCTTCCACCTCAGACAGTCCAGGTCCTAGTTTGCCATCCTCATCCCGGGACAAAATGTCATTGAGTCTACGAGATCCCTGTACGGGTGTCACCGATTGGTGGACTAGACGCGCATACAGAGTCAGCAACTTGGCCTTTGGCGAGTTTAATGGTGCCAGAATGTTGATTGCTTCGACCGGTTGTCCAAGTTTCAGAAAAACTTCGGCTCGTTGAATCAACCAGTCTTCATCAGAATCACGAAACTCGCGTTCATAATTGGTCATTGATAATGCGGCTTCTGACAGCAAACCATCAACCAGATAACTTCTGATGATGCGTTTTCGAATCTCTCGGATCGTCTGCACGGAAAGCCGTGTTGAGACCGTTCGCCTGACCAGTAGGCGTCTTGCTTCAGCACCTCTTGCCTGCTCAAGCAAGGCTCTCACTACCTGATCTAGTGCTTCATTGCGGATTGACTCGGGAAATGAGGGGGGAACTTGAGTTGCACGCTCATACAGGTCCTGCCACTTGTTACGATAGGCATACAGGGACCAGATTTGACGTTCCCATGCCAGCCACTCGTCCGTGGGCAATATTGGCGGGGAACGATTTTCAAGAATTGATTCCGCAAGATCCAGAACATTTGCCTTGATCAGGCTTCTGATCATCCTCAATTCCGGACTGAGGCCATGCGGATTCCCTTCACTAGGGGTATCCGCAAAAAGCAAAGGGGGCAGAAACAGCCATGCGCCCAATAGCAAACAGGAAAAAAGGGGGCACGCGCCCTGTTTGATGGGTTTCAGGTTAACCTGCCAACCTCCCGCACCACATTTCGGCATTGCCAGGAATCACCATCAACGACGAATCTTTTCCTTGATTCTTGCAGACTTGCCGGAACGGTCCCGGAGATAATAGAGTTTTGCCCTGCGAACATCACCTTGTCTCAAGACCTTGATTTCGCTAATCAGGGGACTATGGGTCTGGAAAACCCGTTCAACACCCTCTCCGCTTGCAATCTTGCGCACGGTAAAGGAGGAGTTAAGCCCACGATTGCGTTTTGCAATTACCACGCCTTCATAAGCCTGTAAACGCTCCCGGTTGCCTTCCTTTACCCGTACCTGAACACGTATCTGGTCACCAGGCCAGAATTCCGGTATATCCGAACGAGCCTGTTCGGCCTCAATTTCTGTAATAATGTTCTTCATAGCATTACCTTCTTCACTAATGATGATTATCAACTGTGTGAAAATCTAGTTCATTTTCTTGATTCCTGCCGATCACGGCTGTGCAGCAGGTCCGGCCTTCTGTTTCGTGTCCAATCAAGTGCCTTTTTATACCTCCAGCGCTGAATCTCCTGATGATTCCCGGATAACAGTACCTGCGGCACATCCAGGCCTTCAAATTTTTCGGGTCTGGTGTAGTGCGGACAGTCAAGCATTCCATCACTGAACGAATCCTGCAATGCCGAATCTTCGTTCCCCAATACACCGGGGAGCAAGCGCACAATTGCATCAAGCACGACCATGGCGGGAAACTCCCCACCTGAAATGACATAATCCCCAATTGAAATTTCCCGATCTATACGAGTATCAATAATCCTCTCGTCAATTCCTTCATATCGTCCACAAACCAGAATCATTCCGGGCAATTCTGCCAACTCTCGAGCCATCTTCTGATCAAACCGATCCCCCTGGGGCGACAAATACATGACTGGTCCTTCAACTCTCTGCTTGGCAACATCAATACAGGCGGCAAGGGGCTCCGGCATCAAAACCATACCCGGCCCGCCACCGTATGGTCGATCATCCACGGTACGCCTGCGGTCTGATGCAAAATCCCGAATATTAAATGACTGCAACTCCAAATTGTCGGATTCAATCGCTCTCCGAATCGTTCCAAACCCGGTAACCGCATCAAAGATTTCAGGAAAAATGGTTATGACACCGACCTGCACATTACCCACCCGGTTTTGCCTGTCATCATGACAAATAATCCTGTTGCCAGTCTACTACCATCAACTTCTCTTCCAGGTCAACATTTCGAACAACATCAGGAATCCAGGGCACCAGTATTTCGGCTTGCCCAGATTGAACAACAACCACATCGTTGGCTCCGGTCTCGATAATCCTGCTTATTGTGCCTAATTCGCCCCCCTGCAAGTTCACTACCGATAACCCAATCAAGTGAATCCAGTAATATTCTCCTTCCGATAATTCGTCCAGCTGACCATATTCAATCGCAATATCAACACCAATAACAGGCTCGGCTTCTTCCCTGGACCTGCATTCCCCAAGCCTGATCAGTAGATTCCGACGTTGCGTCCTGTACTCTTCAATACAAACCTGCTTCCAGGCTCCCCGTCTACCCACCAAGACAGTCTGATATTCCCTGATCTGCTCACGAGGCCGAGTAAACGACTCTACCTTGACCCAGCCTTTCAAACCATGATGACCAACAATTCGACCGATCACTATCGGACCATCTGTCGGTTCAGGATTATTCAAGTCTTTCTAACCGGCATCATAATTGTCGTATTGCGCAAGTCAAAAGTACCGGTTGAATTTTGCTCCTGTTCCGGTCAGGCACCAGATGCTTCTGTTGCCTTGGCACTCTTATACAGTTGATTGACCCGTTCACTCATCTGTGCGCCCTTGGCGAGCCAGTAGTCGACTCTTTCCAGATTAAGCACCAATTCGGGGCTTGGGTCGGAATCACTGGACATCGGATTGAAATGACCTACCCGCTCTATAAATCTTCCCTGATTCGACCGACGTTGATCTGCCACCTGAACCGTATAAAATGGGCGTTTTTTCGAACCACCGCGGGATAAACGAATTTTTACCATGAAGCTTATTCCTGACTAAGCGATTGTCGATATTAAACGCCTGATTGTAACATATCTGAGTTGTTGATAACTATAAATGGAACTACAAAAATGCAGAAACCCGGCAATTCTAATCATGAAGAACATTTTCGATAATGTCACGATAATATATTGTTTTATAAAAATGTTTTCCTGTTCGGTTTCAGCGCGAAACAATTTTTGACATTGTCGGTCAAGAAGACAGTGACAGCAAAATCAAGAACAAGCGTTCCGAATGACTGGATTTGTTTCGTTTTCTTGCCCAGCGAGGCATCTCGAACAGTTTCCCCGCCTAAACGGAAAAATAGCCTATAAGATGCTGTAAAAAAACAATCTCCAAAACTAGAATTGCCGACAGGACAAGATGGCAATACAAGTTCTTCTATTGTCATATATAATTTGATTCAGAGATGGTCGAGACAAGCACTGAATTGTTTGATTCTACTACGAAGAGGCCGCAAATGCGGCTTCTTTTCTGCCCTGGATAGAGGTGTTTTTGGCACCTGCTGTTCTTTCATGTACTGCAATCATCGCCTACCGAGTCCAAGTTATTATCCTCGCTAAACGAACCACTTACGGCTATATTACAAATCGTGAATTGAGTATTGAATGGCAAGAATCACCCACCGAAGAACTTGATCACCTTGCCTCGAAAACAAGTAAGGATGATTAGGCAAAGATTGCTTCAGATTGGTCCAAAACCAGGCTTTCTCAACAAGAGACCGGAAATCTTGAAATGATGCAGACTTTCAATGCCAGACCCGCATCACTTGTCTGGATCTTGTCAATATTCATGCTTACCCTGACCGCGTGTACGGGCCCTCGGGTCGAAGATGCCGAATCGATCAACTCCGATCAGGAGGCTGCAGTACCGTCAGCCCTGTCGCCTGAACCGAAACAAGCCCCTGCTCAAATTCCCGAAATCCTGCAACAGGCAGAATTTGATCTGGGCCTGGCATTGGAAACCGCTTCCGAGTGGATGATTCATGATGAATCTGTTTCCAGTCAGCCCGTCAGTCTCTCCGAATTATTGCGGGCTGCCCAACAGCACTATGAAAATGGCAATCACCCTGAAGGTGAACGACTTGCGCTTCTGGTTTCAGAATTTGCAAGGCTTGTACATGAACAACACATCACGAATCAGAAACACCTGTTCAATGAAAAAAACCTATACAGTCAGTGAACTGAGCCATGCTTTGCGGAGCAGGATCGAATCCGACTTCGGATCAATTCGAGTCGAAGGTGAGCTGTCAGCCGTCAAGACATCTGCCGCCGGCCACTACTATCTCTCCATGAAAGAAGAAAACTGCCTGATTCGCTGTGCATGGTTTAGGAATCGTAGAAGTGCCCACTCAATACAACCGGAAGTAGGCATGCAGGTTATCGTTGAAGGACAGATTTCGTTGTATCAGCCTCATGGTGACCTACAGCTCATCATTCGTGACATGCAGGTTTCCGGCGAGGGCGCACTCAGGCTGGCTTTTGAGAAACTCAAGCGAAGACTGGATACAGAAGGACTATTTGATTCCGACAGAAAACAGCCGATACCTGAAATTCCCAAATCTATCGGCTTGATCACATCTCCGACCGGTGCGGTCCTGCATGACATGATGGTTACCATCAAAAAGCGATTTCCGGCACTTCGTGTCATCCTGTATCCGGTCACTGTTCAGGGAGAACGGGCTCCGGGCGAGATTGTCCGTATGCTCGAGACTGCGGACAGAAGAAGTGAAGTGGAGGTCATTGTAGTGGCACGAGGCGGAGGTTCTGCAGAAGACCTTCAAGCATTCAACAACGAACAGGTCGCCCGATCCATCTCTAATTGCTCTATTCCAGTAATCAGTGCCGTTGGCCACCAGGTTGACATCTCAATCACCGACTTTGTCGCTGACTACTCGGCACCTACGCCAACCGGAGCTGCAGAACAATTGACCATCGGGGGGTCTAGATTACGTGAGAAAATCCACAATCTGTCTATCAGGCTTTCGGATCTGTCCCGACGATATCTGGAACAGAAACAACAGACGCTCGACTACCACACAGCACGACTGGTCCGTCCGGACCAAAGGCTGAAACTGTGGCAACAGCACCATCAGCATCTCGCACAGCGATTGATTGCGAAGATGCAAGGCGAAATCGAGTTGCTTCGATCTCGACTGAATGATTCCGCCTCGATGCTCAGAATCCACTCGCCCATGTCCAGGGTTGACCTGCTGCACCAAAAGACCGAGCATTTTCAAGGCACGCTGCAACAGGCGATGCTGAGGAAGCTTGCCGAGTCTGTCAGAAAGGTCGAGCAGCTCCAGGGATCAATCAAGATACTGGGGCCTGATACGACTCTCGATCGTGGATATGCGATTGTGTTCAACAAGCACGGAAAGGTCATAACTTCACCCGCCAATATCAAGACGGGCGAGGACCTTCAGATCAAGGTCACCAAGGGACAGATTCGGGCAACTGCAAAATAACCAATGTCCTGATGATTTGATGAATATACCAATCTATCAATTGGTCAGGGCTATCGTCCCTGTGCTGCTTTTTCTGGCTCCTGTTCAGGTTTGGCCCGACCTTCCCAAACCACATAGCTTTCCGGGTGGCATTTCGCTGATTCCTATTGGAATCCATGAACATAAACCGCAAGTGTTTTTCGGGATTGACCCTGTATTGGTCATTCAGGAAAACGAGGAATGGTTCGCTGTGGTTGGCGTACACATGAACATGATTCCGGGGAAATACATGTTGCGAGTTGAACATCCCGAAGACACAACCCCACAACGGTCCACACTGCCGTTTACCATTTATCCACTTCACTCGAAATACAAGCAACGATCATTTACACTGCCCGAAAAATTCACGCCCGATCAGTTTCTGGGCCTGGGGAATCAGCAGTTAAGAAGCATGTTTGGCACGCAGGTTCCTGAATCCGGGCCGACCACTCCTGATTTCAATTTTCAGCATGTGATCAAAAAGGGCAGTTTTCTGCCATTCGGAAAAATATTCTCGCAAGGCGATAATCAAGACGTGATACTGGAAGATCACCCCAAAATCTCCTATCTGGTCTCTGGTGGTACCATTGCATATGCTCCAGGCAATGGAATAGTTGAAAACATTGTGGGCCGAGGCTCTCCTGACCAAAAGATCGTAATCCGCCACTCAGATCATTTCCGGTCAATCTTGAGTTTCGTGAATAATTCACCACTTGAAGTCGGAGATCAAGTTGAAGCTGGGGAGCCGGTCGGTACTGCTTCGCTGATTCCGTCAATCGGCACTGGGCGCATTGACTGGTATTTGATGCTAAACAGTGCCGAAGTTGACCCGCTACTCATGATTGGACCTGCTTCGGAATAAGAGTAACTCCGAGTTACGGACCGCGACGATGCAAGCCTCTCCTTGTGGGCCGCTTCCCCCGAAAGGGGTTCTCGCCAACACGAAACTTGATCCTGAAAGAAGTCCCCTGCAATCGAAATGCCCTAGCCAGAAACCTTGACAGATAGCGATGATAAGATTCAGGCAGCTTATCAACCTGATTGCCATGTATCACAATCTGTGGGGGATTACTCCCAGACTGATGTGCATATTTCAGTTTAATCTGCCGATTGCGATGAGCCGGGGGAGGTGTGCTGGATATGGCATCATTCAAAATCTGGTTCAAGCTCGAAGTGGAAATCTTTATGAAAGCCGACTCGCGGGCGCGCAAGGCTGCCGGCATCAATTGATCGATATGCGTTCCAAACAAAGCTGAAATCTCAAGATGTTCGTAGTCTGGAAGAAACGAAAGCCTCTCACGAACTTCCTGAACAACATTTCTCTTCCACTGCCTGCTTAATCCATCCCATTTATTCAACACCACAACCAGTGAACGCCCCAGTTCGTTAATCATCCCTGCGATATTCACATCCTGGGTCTGAATTCCTCGACTTGCATCAATTACCAATAGCACGGCCTGGCTGATTTCGATCGCCTGCAAGGTCTTGACCACAGAAAACTTTTCAATTCGCTCCTGTACCCGAGCCTTCTTTCGAATACCTGCCGTATCAATCAATTCATATTCCCTTCCATCAACAATGATTGGTGTGCGAACACAGTCACGAGTAGTACCGGCATGGCCACTTACGATCGAACGCCTTTCCCCAGCCAGTTGATTCAAAATGGTCGACTTGCCAACATTAGGGCGACCAATAATCGCGATGCCGGGAGGTCGACTGGATTCGTCATACTCGCTTCTGTCAAGCACACTTTCAGTTTGCAGTAATTCAAGGAGTCTGGGAATACCATTACCACGACGGGCCGAGATGGATACGGGCTTGCCTAGGCCCAATTCTTCAAAGTCAGAACCAGCAAGATGAGGATCCAGCCCTTCTGTCTTGTTGACAACAAGAGTTATCGAGGCTCTTGAGGCACGGAGCATTTGAGCGATCTCCCGATCTGGCATCAAAACCCCATCCTGACCATCAACCACGAAACAAACAGCATCGGCTTCAATCAGCAAGAGATCAACCTGGGCCTGAATATCGGACGCATACTCTTCCTCGCCTTGAGCAATACCTCCGGAATCCACTACCAGAAAAGAACACCCGGCAAGTCGACAATACCCATATTGCCGGTCACGGGTAACCCCGGGCTGATCATCGACCAAGGCGTTTTGTGTGCGAGTCAGACGGTTGAAGAGAGTTGATTTACCAACATTGGCCCGACCAACTAGTGCAACAACCGGAAGCATAAACCCTGACCTCAACCTAATTGAGTCCGATCAATTCTGGATGTCAATCAGTGCCAGTTCGTTTCGTGATGTGTACACTGCTGCCGATTGGCCATTTCCGACGATTGCAATGACCGCACCGGAGAACAATTTCTGGGTATCAATCAACTGCCCAGATAGTCGGTCAAGACTGTGTAAGTGACCTTTTGAATCGCCAATGATGACACGCCCATCCAAAACTGCCGGGGGGCTCATGCCGTGCCCCCGAAACATTTCCTGTTTCCAGACAATATTTCCGGTTTCAATATCCAGGGCAGTCAATTCCCCCAAATTGGAAACCACGTACAAATTCCTATCCCCCAGAGCCATGGGCAGTCTTGTGGAATACCTGGTTTCCCAAATTGTTTCAGTGGAATTCAGGTTTATGGACTTCACATACCCGTGAAAGGCGGCTGCATAGACGGTATCCCCACTCAAGACTGGCGGCGAATCAACATCATTAATGCTTTCAATGTCATTGCGACCACCGATAATGCCGACATCGACTTCCCAGCCAAGTCGCCCGGTTATCGAGTTGCCAATCAATAACTTGCCATTCCCCAGGCCGACCAGCATGACATCCTGTTCCAGTGTCGGCTGGGAGTCTCCCTGCATCGTTAATCCCGGTCGCTCGGTCTCAAGGACCCAGCGCTGTTCACCATCATCTGGATCAAGACCGATGATGCGCCCATCCGAGGTCCTAATTACTACGGCATCGTCGGAGACTGCGGGAATTGCCGAAATCTGGTATTCGACAGCACTGGCCCATATGATCTCGCCAGTATCGACATTCAAGGCCGTAACGTCTCCATTCACATGTCCGACTACTGCAATACTGCCACCGACTCCAACTGCAAAACTGACCGGTGAGTCAAGGCCAGCCGTCCATTCAACCTGACCTGAGGCCGAATTGATTTTCCGAACATTTCCGGAAGGACTTGCCGCAACCACGCCATCACTGGCAAATGCCGGTGTCAATTGGGCATATCGCCTCAAGAAATCTCCGGGAAAGTTTCTACGCCATAGAACACTTATCTCGTCGACACCGGTATCCGGTGAGAGTTCAACCGGCTCGACCGGTTCCTGGAAACGGCCCCACACTGTCGGTTTGGGGACTTTATCCGACGTACATGCTGATAGCAGAAATACCGCACATAACAAGGAAACAATTGTTTTTTTCTGCTGATTCATAGGTTATCCAGTTTGGCTCGTACGAATTCCTTTCGATTGAAGTAGTCATTTTCGGCATCCAGGCTGGCCTGATAGGCTTCTCTGGCCAACTCCATGTCTCCATTCTGGTTGCGCAGTGCATAGGCATCGCCCAGCAATTCCTGATAGCGTGATTGAAACACATCCTTGTCTGTCTCGACAATCAGCCCCAAAGTCTCATCATGTTCTCCCATTGACAACATGACCGCAGATAAACGCAATCTTGCGATATGGGTGATTTTTGTATCGCCTGATTGCTCAACAGCCCAGCGGAGTTCAGTGGCGGCCTCATCCATCCTGTCTTCCTCAATCAACAGCTTGGCCATCAACATGGCCGCTAGTTGGGAATAAATCAAAGAGGAATATTCATTCTTTAGCGTCTCCAGTTCTTTCCTTGCGGAGTCCGCATCCTCACTGTTCAGAACCTGCTCGTATAATAAAGAGGCCGACTCCGAATTCTGTGCCTGGGAGTGTTGCCAATAGTTGAAGCCACCAATACCGGCAAACCCCAGGGCAACCGCAACCACGACAGGCTTGCCCCACTCATGCCACAATACCTTGGCCCGAGCAAGATCATCGTCATCAGCCAGCTTCAGCTCTTCAATTCTTGATATGGATTTTTTCTTGTTCAATGTAATACATGAGGGTTTTCACACATTGTCCCACGACCTCTTCAACAGGCACGTTGGAGTGCGGTTTGTTGTCTCGAAGAGGTTTCAACTGGACCACGCCTGATTCGGCTTCATCCTGTCCACGAATCAGGGCCAGTACAGCACCCAATTGATCCGCCTTTCTTAATTGATTCTTAAGTTTTCCCCCTCCGCAATGCTCAATAACATTCAGACCCCTATCTCGAAGTGTTTCAGCAATTCGAGTTGTGATATCAGACCTGTCTGTCAGATCAATCATGTAGGCATGAATCGGTTGCGTTTCAACTTTTTCACTCTGGAGCATGACTAGCTCTATCAGTCTCTCCAGGCCCATTGCAAAACCGATCCCCGGAGTATCCTTGCCTCCCCTATTCGCAATGAGTTTATCATATCTGCCTCCCGCACAGACAGCAGATTGTGCCCCGAGCTGATCCGTTATCCACTCAAATACCGTGCCGCTATAATAGTCTAGCCCTCGAACCAGCCTCGGGTTGATCCGATAGGAAATTCCCGACTGTTCAAGTGAACTGCACAATGACTCAAAATGTTCCTGTTCATCGGTTTCCATGAAATCCTGAAGTACGGGTGCATCCTTGAGGATTTCCTGAACTCCCGGATTCTTGTTGTCAAGTATACGAAGAGGATTGGTATGCAGCCTTCTCCGGCTGACTTCATCAAGATAATCCTTCCTTTCAGTCAAAAACCCGGTCAGTGCCTGGCGATAAGCCGCTCTCGATCTTTCCGAACCGAGTGCATTGATTTCAAGGACTAGTCCCTGTATACCCAGTTCTTTCCATATTCGTTCGCCAACCCTGATAATTTCACCATCAATATCCGGACCCGGCCAGCCAAGAGCCTCAATCCCAAACTGGTGGAATTGACGGTATCGGCCACGTTGTGGACGTTCACGCCGAAACATCGGGCCCATGTACCATAGCCGGATCTGGCGGTTGTGTATCAAGCCATGCTGAATACAGGCACGAACCGTACTGGCAGTCGACTCTGGCCGTAGAGTCAGGCTTTCTTCGCCGGCATCCACGAAGGTGTACATTTCCTTCTCGACAATATCGGTCTGGTCACCTATGGATTGGGTAAACAAGGCGGTCTTCTCAACCATCGGAGTACGTATTTCCTGATAGCCATACCTTTCAGAGACTGCACGCAAAACGGCTTCTACCCGATGCCATACCGCTATCTGATCAGGAAGCAGGTCATTCATGCCACGAACAGACTGTATGTTCTTCATTGCATTAAATCTTGTCTGACAGAGGCTTTATAGGGAAACTTGGACTGGATGTTGATTGACACGTTCAATCAAGGCCATGCATTCTGATTCTAGGATACCGCAACCTGTTGCATTGATACACGCTGGGAGCGTTGTGTCCGGTCCGCGAAATCTCCCGCCAATTGTCCACAGGCAGCTTCAATGTCATCTCCCCGGGTCTTGCGGGTGATAACGAAAATATTTCGGCTACGCAATTCCTCGCTGAAGCGTTCAATCTGATCAGGGCCTGATCGTCTGTAGGAAATGCCCAAATATGGATTGAAGGGAATCAGGTTAACCTTACAGGCTACGTCCTGCAACAATCCCGCCAATTGACGGGCATGCTTCATGTCATCATTGACCCCCTGCAGCATGACATATTCAAAAGTCACTCTCATACGGCTACCCAAATTGCAGTAACGGCGACAACTGTCGAGCAATACCTTGATCGGATATTTTCGATTGAGGGGAACCAGTTGTGAGCGAAGTTCGTCATTCGGGGCATGCAGGGAAACCGCCAGCGATACCCGGCAACGCTGAGCCAGAACATCTATACCTGGCACATGTCCTGCGGTGCTTAGCGTTACCCTTCGTTTCGACAGGCCAAACGAGTAGTCATCCATCATCAGATGCATTGCCGCTATGACATTATCCAAATTTAGCAGAGGCTCCCCCATACCCATCATGACTACATTGGTAACCGGTCTCTCTTGAGAACGAAAGGTCGGGCTTGAAATCAGTTTCGGGTCAGTGATCAAGGCCCGGTTGGCCAACATCACCTGGGAAATGATTTCGCCCGCATCCAGATTGCGATTGAAACCCTGTCGAGCTGTTGCACAAAATGTGCAATTCAGGCTACAACCGACTTGCGAAGAGACACACAGTGTTCCTCGATCAGGTTCCGGTATATAAACCGTTTCGATGCAATTTCCGTCATGCAGCCTGATCAACCACTTGACTGTTCCATCAGTTGACGCCTTCTGGCCAATGATTTCCGGAAGGGCCAGTTGAGCCCTGTTTTCCAGCAGAAGTCTAAGCGGCTTGCCAAGATCAGTCATTGATGAAAACGACTGAATGTCTTTCTGATAAACCCATTTCAGAAGTTGCCTTGCACGAAAAGGTTTCTCACCCATATTCTCGAAAAACAACTCGAGGCCGGAGCGATCCAGGCAAAGCAGGTTTTGTGTGGAATCCATGATATTAAAGATCGATCAGAGGGAAATGGGATCAGCGGGTTCTCTGGCAAATCTGGGAGTCATCGAAAAAGAACGCGATCTCCTGTTCTGCAGTCTCCGGGGAGTCCGATCCATGTACTGCATTTTCCTGGACATCGGTTGCAAAATCTGCCCGGATAGTTCCAGGTGCCGCATCAGCCGGGTTGGTGGCTCCCATCACCTGACGATTTCTTGAGATGGCATCCTCGCCTTCCAGTACCTGAACCATTACCGGTCCAGAAGTCATGAACTCGACCAGTTCTCCATAGAATGGACGCTCCTTGTGAACCAGATAGAATTCTTCGGCCTGCTGCCGCGTCATATGCAACATTCTTGATGCCACGATTTTGAGGCCAGCATCTTCAAATCGCTGGTAAATTCTGCCGATCCGGTTGCCTGCCACTGCATCCGGCTTGACTATCGAAAATGTCCGTTCAATTGCCACTTGCACCACTCCTTAAACGTAAAGTCTGTTGGTTAATATGTTTGCCTTGCACCAACACAAATTGTTGATTTTGTTTCTCAAGCAATTCATGCAACAGGTAAAAACAGCAACATCTATCCGGCCCCTTACAAAGGTCGATAGATGTATTGTTTGGCGAAAATTATTATACTCTATCCGGGCATGAGAAAATTACCCGCTCCAGTTCCCCGACCGAAAAACGGGAATCAGGAATCATATTGCCTTTTGTGAGAATCGGCTCTGGAACTTGAACCTGAAAAAAGAACATGAAAGCAATGCTTTCTACGCTCAAATCGAATTTCTGTTTTGTTTGACAATTTGTTCATATATTGGCTCCATCACCTCAACCAATGGCTTGCGATGTTCCCAGAACCCTGGGTAATCACCTCCCTTCTTTATCAAGATGGCAGGAATTACAGGTTCGTTCCAGGTATCGTCAAATTTAGGCAAGGGTTTAACCCCTCGCCAAAAGGATTGCAGGTCAGGATGTTTTTCGCGATTGCGATTTGGAGATGGATAGCGATTGGAATGATATTCCGGCTTATGATCATGAGTTTTCATCTGATTAATCAGAGCATGACCCAAATCAGACTCCGCCAAAACATGGTGTAACTTATCGAATTGCATGCCTCTCAGCTGGAACACGAAAAACGGATCTCGATCCAGCATTGAAGCAAGCTTATAGTAAACACCTGCCACATGCTTGCATGGAGACTCGTAATCCGGACATGAGCATTTACTGATGACGTCAGAAGATCTTGACGGGAGTAGTCGAAGGTCTCTTGAGGAGAATGTCTGCTCAATATTGGAGGGCATTTCGTTGAGTAGTAATTGCGAGAGGATGGCTGCATTGTGCGTCATGTCCAGCGTTATCTTTTCCCAGTCCTCGGCAGAAAACTGCTTCAGGGATACCGAAACACTGTAGCGGGGTTCCTTGTGTATCCCAAAATAATGATTCACATTGCCCCGCACCTTGGCACTGACCTGATGGCCCTTCACCGAAAACTCAAGGATCCGGTTCGCACCCGAGTAGGCTCTCCCACGCTTCAGCCTTCCGATGTCCATGCATTGCTCCAGCACCTCCAGAAATTTCTCTCCCCACCAGGTACGAACACTTCGCATTATGCAACCTCCATGATGGTTTTACGATTCAAGGAGATAAGCTGTCGAAATTGGTCATTGTCTATTTCGGTCAACCAGTTTTCATCACTTCCAATAATACTATCGGCCAAAGTACGCTTATCTTCGATCATCTGGTCTATTTTTTCCTCAAGCGTTCCCAGTGTAATCATTTTATGGACAAACACGGATTGCTTTTGCCCGATACGGTATGCCCGATCTGTTGCCTGGTTTTCTACAGCCGGATTCCACCAACGGTCAAAATGAAAAACATGATTCGCTTGGGTCAAGGTAATTCCGACCCCGCCCGCCTTCAGGGAAAGAATGAATATACCCGCAGGGGCGTCAGCATCCTGAAAACCTTCAATCATACGCTGTCGATTCTTGCGACTGGTTCCGCCGTACAAATAATACACTGGGCAATAATGATGATTTCGTAAAAACCCTTCGAGTTGTTCACCCAGTTCTGTAAACTGGGAGAACACCAGTATGCTCGATGATTCTGCAAGAGCTTCCTCAACCATCTCATTGAGACGCAAGAGTTTGTGTGAGCGTGTTTGCTCGAATGCACTTCCATCCTGCAGGAATTGATTGGGGTGATTGCAGATCTGTTTGAGCTTCATTAGGGTGGCGAGCATTATCCCCCTCCGTTCTATTCCCTCGGCACTTTCCAACTGTTGCTCCACTTCCTTCACAGTAGCCTCGTAGAGTGAGGCCTGCTCCCTGGTCAGATTACAGTACACTTTCTGCTCAACTTTTTCAGGAAGGTCACCAATAATGCCAGGGTCGGTTTTCATGCGTCGAAGAATAAACGGATGCACCAGTTTTTGTAACTGTTTCGTCTTGACGGGGTCACGGTTCCGCTGAATCGGTAGTTCATAAGCCTTTCTGAATCCGCTTTTATTTCCAAGATAGCCCGGGGTCAGGAAGTTAAACAGGGACCACATGTCCATAAGGCGGTTTTCTACAGGGGTTCCTGTAAGAACTAGTCGGTGAGTTGATTTGAGAGAACAGATTGCCCGGGTCTGGGCAGAATCGGGATTCTTTATATTTTGCGCTTCGTCTACCACGATTCGGTGCCAGGGTTGTGCCTTGAACAATGCACCGTCACTACGTATCAGGTTAAATGACGTGATAAGAACATGATTCTCTTCTCGCAGTTTTTTCAACTCGTCGGCTTTGGAGGCTCGATCACTACCATGATGAATCACGCATTTGAGCTTCGGAGCAAAACCCTGGATTTCCTTTTGCCAGTTACTCAATACCGATGTAGGCGCGATTAACAACGTCGGAGCAAGCTTGCAATATTGGGCGGATTCCATTGTCTCCTGTTCGTGCAATAGAAGTGCAATTACCTGTATGGTTTTTCCAAGTCCCATATCATCAGCCAGACATGCATTCAGTCCCAGACCATTCATGCTGGAAAGCCAGGACAAGCCCTGCTTCTGATAAGGTCTCAAGTCACCATCCAGACCAGCGGGGTTATCCAGAGGTACAATGGCTTCCTTTTCTTCCAGTCTGGCCAAAATATCCGACAACACCTCATCAAAGGCAAATTCGGTCATCTCCGTGTTGGCTTCCGTCATTTCCTTGAGCATTTTGTCAAGTGAAACAGCAGGTGCCACCAGTCCATCCTGAGCCTGCCAGCTCTTCAGAATACTCTCCATGTGATTGCTATCCAACTCCACCCATTCACCACGAAATTTCACCAGCGATGCCTTGGCATTGACTAGGTCCTGCCACTCCCCATCACTAATTGTTTGCCCACCTATTGAAAGTTCAAAGTTGAACTGCACAACGGAGTCCATGTTGAAGTAGCCCGATGATGGTTGGAGGGAACTCGATTTTGTGGACTTTCCTGATGCACTGATTCGAATGCGTGCACGCTGACGATTCCTGGACGACCACCAACCGGGAAGGAGAACCACGAAACCTGCGGATTCGAGCAAAAGAGCGTCGTTCTTGAGAAAATCGTAAGCAGTATCAAGGCTGATATTCATACCAACCGGCCGGGAAGTTTCCATACTTTCCCATAGCAGGGGACATAAGCGAGCTGCTTGTGCCATTGAAATCAGCAGATGCGACTCAAATTGGCTGCCAAGGCGTTTTAGCCACTTGCCCTGCCGTGATCTAGACATTCCCCACCATTCATCAAGACCGATTTGTAGCGAGGGGTCATCATGAGCAGATACAAAGAAATCCAGACGCCACTCCTGACTCTGGTCTCCGTCTGGCTCATGTAGGCGAATTCCGAATCTAAAACCAGTACGATTATGGCCCTGCGGGTCTTGATCTTGTTGACCAACAATCCTGCCTTTCCAGGTTTGCCAGTTATACCAGTCTCCCAGAGTGGGCGACCTAGAAGCAGCCCTTTCTATCTTTCCCCCATGTGGAGTCTCTTGACCCAGGTTAATCAGGGCATCAGCGGGCCAGTATCCAGAAAACTTATTGAGGGCTGTGGTCGAAATTTTCGAGTCAATCACAAATTGTTCGAGTTGCTGTTCCGAAAAATGCTGAAGTAATTCCACGGGTGACAGGCATTCCAGCAGGTCTGGTTTCCGTCTTTCCGGCTTGTCTCTGTAGATGGACCTACAAGCTCCGGGCATGGATTCTGCAAATTCACCCAGTGCATTTTCGTATGATTCTGAAACTGGAGACCAGCCACTGAATACCTGCAATTTGGCGTCCTTACCGCTGGGCTGAAAGCATTTCATGGTCGGTAAAAATTGATGGCGCATGACGATATTCCCGAATGCCTGGGAATACCTGGCCCAGAATCTGAGATCACCAGCCTGACAAAAGTTAGAGCGGTGAAACGATGACGTGTAATGTAGTTCCTTCAAAAAAGGCAGGGGCCTGGAGGTTGCAAGACATCGGATTTCCCAATCATGCCAGTCATATTCGCCGGGGCTTTCCGGCAAAAATTCGCCGACCATCTGGGCCATTTCAGCACTGGGCAAGGGCTTGTTTTCAGTCCCTGGTAAAGTTGCATATAGAGATATCAGCCCAGGGTTAACCTGATCAATGATATCCTGACTAAAAAACAGGTTCGACTTGAGAAAATCGACCAGTTCATCATAATCCACAAGATGGGCAGGATGCCGTTCCGAGATTTTTTTGACGGGTTTGGCCCTGAATGGAGGGGTTTCAATCCAGAACGCAAACACTCCATGATTATCGAATTGAGTGCCTTCCCCGGGAACCCACACCCCATGCCCTACATAGGCCGTAGTCTGCATGCTGCCTTTTATCGTTTCTTATAGGGTCGACGGAGGGATGGTTACAGCCTATCCATTATATGGAAAAATCACTCCTCTTCATAATCAGTACCGATGATTTCATAAAGTCGAGGACCGCTCGGTGTCGAGACTTCTACTTCATCGCCAACCGATTTTCCAACCAGCGCTTTACCGATGGGAGAACTGATCGAAATTTTACCGCATGAAATATCTGCTTCAAGATTCCCAACAAGCTGATATTCAACCGTCGTCTCACGATCAATGTCATACAACTCTATCTTTGCTCCGAACACGACCTTGTCTGGATTCGCAATCTTTGCCGGGTCAATCACTTCAGCAGCCGAAAGGTTTGATTCAAGAAGCTTGATTCTTGCCTCAATCAGGCCCTGCTGCTCTTTTGCAGCATGATATTCGGCATTTTCGGACAGATCGCCATGGGCCCTAGCCTCGGCAATAGCCGAGATAATTCTTGGACGATCTTCGCTTTTCAGCTTTTTCAGTTCCTGATGTAAGGCTTGTGCACCGAACTTCGTCAAAAGAACACGGTCAGTCATTTTTCTGTCTCGCTAGGTGGTGCAAAAACAAGGGGCCATCTGGCCAAATGTCAGTTTTTGCCGTGAGTTTCCGAAATCGCCTGATGCAAATCCTGAAGTCGATTGACAGTGTTCGACTGCAGTTTCTGATGGGCGGCAACTGCTGCCTTTGCTGAGGCCAGGGTCGTGTAATAAGTGACTTTTGCCTGCAACGCTTCCCGCCGAATTGTATAGGAATCCCTCAAACTTTGCCTTCCTGATGTGGTATTAATCATCAAGCCGATTTCACCATTCTTGATCATGTCGACAACATGAGGGCGCCCTTCAATTACCTTGTTAACCCGTTCGACCGTGATACCGGCCTCCTGAATGACTTTGGCTGTACCCTCGGTTGCCAGAATCCTGAAGCCAGACTCGTGAAAATATCGAACTACTTCCACACTATCCTGCTGATCCTCCTTTCGCAGGCTGAACAGCACATTCCCATCGGCGGGTACAGGAGAATAGGCTGCTTCCTGGGATTTTCGAAACGCCTCCCCAAAGGTGGTTCCAATTCCCATCACTTCTCCCGTACTTTTCATTTCCGGACCCAGTACCGTATCGACTCCCGGAAACTTGATAAACGGGAAAACCGCTTCCTTGACCGAATAGAAATTGGGAATGATTTCTTCATCAACTCCCTGCTCCTTCAAGGTCACTCCTGCCATGCAACGGGCTGCTATTTTTGCGAGCGGCCTTGAAGTCGCCTTGGATACGAAAGGAACGGTCCTTGATGCTCGCGGATTAACTTCCAGCACATACACCACATCATCCTTGACCGCAAATTGAACGTTCATCAGTCCGAGCACATTGAGGGCTTTGGCCATCTCCCTGGTTTGTCGCTTGATTTCATCCTGTATGTCTGAGCTCAGCGTCCAGGGTGGTAAGGAACAGGCCGAATCCCCCGAATGCACGCCAGCCGCTTCAATATGCTCCATCACCCCTCCGATCACGATATGCCCTGAATCACAAACCGCATCCACATCAACTTCGACTGCATCATCCAAAAAGCGGTCGAGTAAAACCGGAGAATCGAACGATACGCTTAATGCTGAATTCATGTAATGAGCGAGTTCTTCGGGATCATGGACGATTTCCATGCCCCGTCCTCCCAGCACATATGAAGGCCTTACGACAATCGGATAGCCAATCTCATCGGCCAGCTCAAGTACCTGCCGAGAGTCCATCGCGGTACGGTTTGGAGGTTGGAGCAAGCCCAGATCCGACAATAACTGCTGAAAATACTGTCGATCCTCAGCCTGATGTATGGATGACGGAGAAGTTCCGATGATCGGAGCACCGGCCTGCTCAAGCTGCCGGGCAAGCTTGAGCGGAGTTTGTCCGCCAAATTGTACGATGATGCCCAGCGGCTTTTCGATTTCTACAATCTCCAAAACATCTTCGAGAGTCAACGGTTCAAAGTACAGTCTGTCAGACGTATCGTAATCGGTTGAAACCGTCTCTGGATTACAGTTGATCATGATGATCTCGTATCCATCTTCGCGAAGCGCCATTGATGCATGAACACAACAATAATCGAATTCGATGCCCTGGCCGATTCGGTTGGGACCGCCGCCTAGAACGATGATCTTCCTACGATCGGTCGGCAAGGATTCACATTCCTCATCATATGAGGAATACATGTATGCAGTAGAGGTATCGAATTCTGCCGCGCACGAATCAACGCGCTTGTAGGTTGGATGAATGTTCTCGACCTGGCGAAATTGACGAATCGCAGATTCCTTAACACCAAACAATTGGGCCAGGCGTCGGTCTGAAAATCCTTGCGATTTCCAGTGACGTAGCCTTTCAGCATCTACAGCAGCAAAACTGCCTGAGGCAATCTCCTGTTCGCTTGCCATGAGATCTTCGATTTGCTCCAGAAACCATGGATCAATCTTGCAAATGGAATGAATCGCTTCCCGGTCCATTCCAGATCGATATGCCTGAGCGACATACCACAGACGCTGGGCACCGGGAATACCCAGTTTCGAGATCAGGTAGTCTTCCGGATGATCATCCGGAATCGGCATGTCGTCAAACCCGTATGACCCGATCTCCAGACTTCTTAGTGCTTTCTGAACCGATTCCTGAAAGTTTCGCCCTATGGCCATGACCTCACCCACTGACTTCATTTGCGTAGTCAACACGGAATCGGCCTGAGGAAACTTTTCAAAATCAAAACGCGGTATCTTGGTTATCACATAGTCGATAGTTGGCTCGAACGAAGCAGGAGTTCGCCCTCCGGTAATATCGTTACTGAGCTCGTCTAGGGTATATCCCACAGCAAGTTTTGCTGCTACTTTGGCGATTGGAAATCCTGTTGCTTTTGAGGCTAATGCCGATGAGCGCGATACCCGGGGATTCATTTCAATGATGATCAGTCGACCATCCTCGGGATTGATGGCAAACTGCACATTGGATCCGCCGGTTTCTACACCAATCTCCCGTAAAACCGCGATACTGGCATCGCGCATGACTTGGTACTCTTTATCGGTCAGCGTCTGAGCTGGTGCAACAGTAATCGAGTCGCCGGTATGCACGCCCATCGGATCGAAATTTTCGATGGCGCAAATGATGATGCAGTTGTCGTTCCTGTCCCGCACCACCTCCATTTCGAACTCTTTCCAGCCGATGATGCTTTTTTCGATCAGCAATTCTCCAACCGGCGAAATTTCCAGGCCATGGGCACAGATGGTCTCAAATTCCTCTGTATTGTAGGCAATTCCACCCCCACTTCCGCCGAGGGTAAAGGAAGGTCTGATGATTGCGGGAAACCCGAGTTCATTGACAATATTGCGCGCATCATCCAGAGAGTGTGCCAATTTTCCGGTAGCCGTCTCAAGACCAATTGACATCATGGCCTGACGGAACAGTTCCCGGTCCTCCGCTTTATCAATGGCCTCTGGCTTGGCGCCTATCATCTCCACATCATATTCTTTCAGAACGCCCAGACGATTAAGATCAAGTGCACAGTTCAGGGCCGTCTGGCCTCCCATCGTCGGCAAGATTGCATCCGGGCGTTCTTTTTCGATAATTCGGGCAACCGTATCCGGATTGATTGGCTCAATATAGGTCGAATCGGCAAATCCGGGATCGGTCATGATGGTAGCTGGATTTGAATTCACCAGCACTACCCTGTATCCCTCATCCTTGAGAGCCTTGCAGGCCTGAACACCTGAATAATCAAACTCACAGGCCTGCCCAATCACAATTGGGCCCGCCCCTATGATCAGGATATTGTGGATATCATTGCGTTTAGGCATTGGCGAAACTTCCGGGGTCCTGAATCAGGTTCACAAAACGATCAAACAGGCCTTGAATATCCCGTGGGCCCGGACTGGCTTCCGGGTGCCCCTGAAAGGAAAAGGCTGGAACATCGGTTCGCTGAATACCTTGTACGGTGCCATCAAACAATGATCGGTGGGTAACTGTAATATGCTTGCCCAAGGAGCTTTCCATGACTGTAAACCCATGGTTTTGACTGGTAATCAGGACTTTGCCAGTCTGAATATCAAGTACCGGGTGATTGGCGCCGTGATGACCAAACTTCATTTTCTCGGTTTGTCCGCCACTTGCCAGAGCGAGTAACTGATGGCCGAGGCAAATTCCAAATGTAGGGATTTTCCTGTCAAGAATATCCTGGATTGCCTCTATCGCATAGCTGCAGGGCTCCGGGTCACCCGGACCATTTGACAGAAAAACCCCGTCAGGCTCTAGATCGAAGACATCTCGAGCAGGCGTTTTTGCAGGTACAACCCGAGTGTAGCATCCCCGGCTCGCGAGCAGTCTGAGGATGTTTTTCTTGATCCCAAAATCATAGGCAACCACCTTGAATTTGGGGACTGGTGGCTTGAGATAACCTTGTTCCAGATCCCATACCGATTCATCCCAATCATAAGCATTCGATACCGAGACCTCACGTGCCAGATCCATGCCCAGCAGACCCGGAAACTCTCGTGCTGCCGCCAATGCCAGTTCGGCATCGATATCCTGACCCGCCAGAATGCACCCTCCTTGAGCGCCTTTGGTACGCAGGATTCGGGTCAGTTTACGAGTGTCGATATCGCTGATACCCTGTCGATTATGCGCCATCAGAAAATCCGTAAGGGAACTGCTTGAACGCCAGTTACTGGTCAACCTTGAACTATCCCTAACAATCAAGCCTGAGCAGAAAACCCGTTCGGACTCCCGATCTTCAAGATTGGTGCCAACGTTACCAATGTGTGGATAGGTCAATGCAACCAGTTGTCTGGCATAAGACGGGTCGGTCAAAATCTCCTGATATCCGGTCATGGAAGTATTGAATACTACTTCTCCGGCCTGAATGCCGTCAGCGCCGATTGATTTGCCGGTAAAGACTGTTCCGTCTTCGAGAGCGAGTATGGCCTTTGATTGCAATGGTCTCTCCGATAACCGTGTTTGAAGGGCCAGCCAGATTTACCTGATTCTGAACATGGAATAGCCCACTACTTCATGGGCGTGTAGATTCTACAACCACACACTACGATTTACAAAACCAGATGGCACATGCCCAACAAGCATGATATGAGAATTTTTCCAATACAAACAAAGAAATAGAAGTATATCTTCGATGCTGACAACTCTCTGGGTCGGGGCAGTGTTTGAAATAACGACACAAATACTTCTTGTTTTGCACCATTTTGGCAAAATCTTCAGGAAAATACCGTGAAAAACTGGAGCGATGCAGCTGAAAATCAGCGGTTCCGTTTCCGGAACGCTTCGCGACTTGTTTTCAAAAAAGTAGGGTTTTAACCCTTCATTCAAATACGAAGGTTGGCGATTCGGTGTTTCAAACGTTGCATAAAATCCATCCGTCCATGAAGGATGGCTATCATGATTGAAGGACTTTCATCAAGCCACACAATGTAATTAGCTTGCCCTGGGTTTCAGTGGTATATTGTCAAATATCGAACAGATCTTCTTTGACAGCAAGCGTCGGTACATAGATGTTCATTCCCGTGAAGGAAGATCTGTCTGCATTCGTGCGGTCTGCCTTATATCCTCTACGGACCTGGTTGAAAATTCACCGCGAAGCGCTTGCCAACTCTTGGTTTCAGAAAGTCTGACAAACAATTGATCGCCCAGTCTTCACTTATACCGTCAAGGTCAGGGGTTCACCAAGGGTTTTTCTGAGCACATGATTTTTGATGCTCTGCCCTTTAAGCGCAACCATGGCCTTAAGCTTCTGATGCCCTTCATGCATGATGCAATTGAAAGTCGAGGCACAACTTGACTCTTATACAAATTAATCAGACAAGTCGAATCCATCATGGGAAAATGCACAAAACAACATTTGTGCGTATACCCTTCCAAATCAGAGGCCGTATCGAAACTTCACAAAACCCGCGCGTTCGTCGACTTTTTCCTCCATTCGCCTGGATGAAAGGATATCTTGTCGCCCCATATTCCAATCCTTGATCTTCTTGCTCTTCGCTCTTCACGCTTGTACCGGTCACCATAGGCTGAAATGGCGTAGCCATTTTCCACCAGCCAGGAATTGATATCTGTACCGTCGCAGGTCACGATTCCGACTGTTCTTCGATATTTGTCTTTGGATATCACTTCGACCTGAACTGAGCGACTGGCGATAAAGTGCATCAACTCCCTCTTCACGAATTCACCCTGGTCATACCATTTTCCATCGATTCCTTGAGCCCTTTGACCGATTTCAGGGGCATCAAGTCCGTGAAGCCGAATTGTCGCATCTCCCACACGTATTGTATCTCCGTCCACAATATATGCCGAACCATTGAATTTGTCTCGGAACCCGACTTTGAGCATCTTCCAAAACAAGCCCCATAAGGATGTCCTTGGAAAGAAAAGTCTGTTTAGACTAGCTGGTTTGAAATTGGGTGTGCTGACCCCGGGTATACGAATCCTTGTTGAACTACGGGGATTGGCAATCTGACGAAAAACCGAACGCGGCCTTCTCGTTTTAAATAGTGAGCGTGAACGTCTTGGTCGAAACATCTCGGTGACTGCAGGAGCGATGATGGATAAGTTATGACAGATTGTAACCCTTGTTGACAACAGAACTGGTTAAGCAATCATTGCCATTAGTTACTCATCCCATAAATTGCATGGGGGGTCAATCTCAGTATTTTTTGATGCTCTGCAGATTCTTCATCAATTCGTGGACGCATGTCGTCGAATCATCAGTATTTGAGCTTTTTGCAGTTTCCAGGCTTTTTGGGGAATTTTTCCTTTGCCTTTAAATTGGTTTTATACAGGGTACGCCTTCATAACGACCAGAAAGATAGGCTTGTTCCAACCTTATTCAATAACGATAGTCCGGGGATTCCGACATGTTGTTGCTTCCATTCACAAAGATGATGACTCTGGTTGTACATTCGGTTTGGATTCGGATTTAAAACCGTTGGCCAATTTACTGAAATATGTCTGTCTGTTCGTCAATCTCAAGAACATCTTTCATGGCATACAGTCCGGGCTTGCGACCCGACAGCCATTTTGCTGCCCGAATTGCCCCTTTCGCAAAAATTATTCGATCCGTTGCTCGATGAGTAATCTCGATACGTTCCTTCTCTCCAATAAACAGTACGGTATGTTCACCAGCTATATCCCCGCCTCGAATGGTCGAAAAGCCAATGGTGCCCGGCACTCTTTTTCCGGTCACACCCTCACGAGCAAACACTCCACAATCGGGAAAGGGTAAGCCGCTTCCCCTGGATGCAGATTCTCCAAGATACAGAGCAGTCCCCGATGGCGCATCGACTTTATCGCGGTGATGTGCCTCAATCACCTCAATATCAAAAATTTTTCCTAGTGCACGACTAGCTAATTCTACAAGCACAGCGCACAGGTTTATCCCAATACTGGTATTGGCCGCACATAACACCGGGATTTTCGTTGATGCATCATCAATCAAGACCCTGTGAGTACTGTCCAGACCGGTTGTTCCGATAAGAATCCCGCTATCGGAAGAGATACAGATATCCAAATGGGGCTCCAGACCCTCTGGCCGGGTAAAGTCAACCATTACATCGAAAGGATTGGCTATTTCCTCTCCGTCAATAGGAATGCTGATGGATGGTGTACCAGCAATATCTCCCAGAGACTTGCCTATAAATGGACTATCGGGATGTTCAAGTGCACCTACAAGCTCACACCCACTGTCATCGGATAACTCCCGGGCAATAGACTGACCCATTTTCCCAGCGGCCCCGGCAATCGCAATCTTAACCATTATCTAATAAACGTAAGAAAATTCATGTTTTTTTAATTAGGTAGCGAGGAAACAGTAAGCCTTCACGACAATTTGCTATCCCAGAAAATTTTGCAGATTGTATTTTGTATTCCGCAATACCTGCCGACTTTTTCTCTTATCCCCATTTTCCTTCTTTAGTTAGTATGAAAGCTGATGCAATTGTTTCCTGTCGTTGACTAAACAGTCAAGCACATCTCGTTATCCGGGCCTTGTTCAACATGAGGGACAGGATAACAGTATGCATAAACAACAAACATTGATTTTAATCTGCTTTCCAATTACCTGCGGTCGCGAAAACAAGAGCCACCACCGAATGCAATTTAGAAACAAAACTCTTCATACCTGTTTCTTTCGACATGTTGTTTCTGTATCTTACTCGATGCAGGCCCGATAGTGAGTTGAAGCAATTTTCCGTGAATATTGTGGCAAATGATACAATTTCCTGATTCCCCAATCCCCCTTCATTTTTTTCTCAACACCTTTTTTTGCGGGGTCAGATTGACCTTGTCGATCACGGTGCCTCGCGGCATTTTCAGAACAGTAGAGACCATTTGCGAAACATCGTCTGGATCGATATAGTTCTCCCGCGCATCCCCGGGACAAAAATCCAGATTATCAAAAAACCTGCTATCTACCGCACCGGGATTGATTACACTAACCCGCAAATTCGAAGAGGTACCCTCGGCCCTCAATGACTCCGCAAAGCCGTTGATCGCATACTTGGTGGCACTGTATACGGCACCCATCTTGCCACCCCGGACTCCACTTTCCGACCCAATGAAAACCAGATCACCATTTCTCCGCCGCTTCAGATGAGGAATAATATGCCGGGCAACCAGCATGTGGCTGAGCAGATTCGTATTGACAAGATTGACTATCCTCTCGACAGAGAATTCTTCAAAATTGCCAAAATCACCATAGCCATGACAGAACACCGCCCCATCCAGATCAATCCTGCTACCCAGCCATTCCTTCATGACAGTTTCCAGCTCGGAAAAATTCGCCAGATCACAACGGATACCGGTCAGTCGTGAACGGATAGACTCACCGTTCAAACGAGCAGACTCCGTAGAGCGACGGGCGATGGCGGTGACCTCGGCACCCTCACCCAGCAAACCCTCGACAACCGCGAGACCGATGCCGGAACTTGCTCCGGTCACCAGATAATGACGCTCTTTCATGCAGGGGTTTCCTGATATTGACAAGACCCGATCTCCACTCAAGTACTATTTTGACAGGCGGGTCACTCCAAGCATGTACGGACGCAATACATCGGGTACGGTAATACTGCCATCCTGATTCTGGTAGTTCTCCATCACGCCAATCAATGCCCGCCCGACAGCCACCCCTGAACCATTCAATGTATGCAGCAGTTCGGGTTTTCCGGTTGCCGGGTTTCGCCATCTCGCCTTCATGCGTCTCGCCTGAAAATCTTCGGTATTGCTACACGAGGAAATTTCCCGGTAGAGCTGCTGGCTAGGCAGCCATACTTCAATGTCATAGGTCTTCGATGCAGCAAATCCCATATCGCCAGTGCACAGGGTAATCACTCGATACGGCAACTCGAGTTTCTGCAAAATGGTTTCAGCATGACCCGTCATGATCTCCAGCGCCTCATAGGATTCATCCGGCCGGACTGCATGCACCAGTTCTACTTTCTCAAACTGATGTTGCCGGATCATGCCACGGGTATCGCGGCCATAGGAACCCGCTTCCCTACGAAAGCAGGCAGTATGCGCAACCAGACGCATCGGTAATTCAGGATCTTCAACTATCCGGTCAGCAACAGCATTTGTGAGAGGTACTTCCGCCGTCGGTATCAGGTATAAAGGCGGGTCTTCAGAAGTCTTAAACTGGTCTTCCTCAAACTTAGGCAACTGCCCCGTGCCAAACAGGGTGCCCTGATTGACCAGTAACGGCACATTGGCTTCACAATACCCATGGTCACGAATATGGGTATCCAGCATGAATTGAGACAGCGCTCGATGCAGCCCGGCCAGCAACCCTCTCAGCACAACAAACCTCGATCCGGCGAGTTTGCTTGCATACCCATAATCCATCATCCCCAACGACTCACCCAAATCAACATGGTCCTTAAAGGCAAAATCAGCTGCTCGCGGCGCTCCCCAACGCCGGATTTCGATATTGCCCTCCTCATCCATGCCAAGTGGCACGCTTTCGTGAGCCAGATTCGGGATCTCGCTCAACATTGCCTGAAGTTCCGACTGAACCTGTGTCAATGCAGAACTCCGGAGCTTGATATCATCACCCAGTGTGGATACTTCATGCATCAAGCCATTGGCTTCCTCCCCTCTGGATTTGGCAATTCCTATCTCCCGGGAGATTCTGTTGCGACGGGCCTGGAGTTCCTCAGCCTGCTCCTGCAGGTTTTTTCGCCGATCTTCCAGCTCGTGATATTTTTCAACGTCAAGCGTATAACCTCGCCATTTCAGCTTCTCCACCAGCACACTAGGGTCTTGTCGAAAGGATTTTGGATCAAGCATTGTATTTCACGAATAATAGGACTCGCTCAAGATAGATATCGAAACATCCGGAAATAGAAACAGAAACCAGGCCGAGGCAGCTACGAGTCGAGAAGCCCGAACTCGTCAATGATGTCAACCCCTTCGGGTGGAGTGAACCGGAATCTGGACTCCGGAATTTCAATATTCTCATTCATTTCATGAAAAATGATACGCGTGCGTTGCTCAAGATGATCGACAAGTTCCATCAATCTCAACCGATTGTCCTCAAACCCGATGCGGACTTCACGAAACTCGTTCTCTTCATCCAGGGCAACAAGGTTAACCCAGTCATAGGGTCCTTGTGCTCCAATATCGATGATGGAGAAATTATCCTCAAGACGCTGGGATCCAGATAGCAAAACAGCGGGAGAACGTCCAATCGCTTCATCCTGTGGGCGTACACTGACTTGCTCAAGATCAATATCGTAAATCCAGACTCGAGACCCGTCACCAACGATTTCCTGAAGATCCGGATATTCATAATTCCAGCGAAACAAGCCGGGTCTTTCCACCCAGACCCGGCCCTGCCCCCTGTCCAGTTCGGTCAGGGTTTCATCCAGAATCACCTGCCCAAAATCTGCTTCAAAACTCTTGATCTCGTCAAAGAAGTAGTTCAGCGAGTCCAGTCCTGGACTTGCCTTGACAGCCATGGACAAGATCAGACAACAGATTCCCGCAATCCAGCAGGCGTAAGGGTTCAAGGTATGCTTCATGGGATTCCCATTACGGTGGTGGAGGAGCAAGCACAGTCCGCTTTCCGTTATCGGCGGCAGATACAACACCACCCTGCTCCATTGACTCAATCATTCGAGCAGCTCGATTGTAGCCGACTCGAAGTGCACGCTGTACGGCAGATATCGAAGCCTTGCGTGTTTTGGTTACAAAACTGACTGCTTCATCGTAGAGAGGATCAGCCTCGCCATCACCTTCAGTAGCAGCCCCGTCATTGCCAAAAGAAACAGCATGATCCCCCTCTGTGATGTCTTCTCTATATTCCACTTGCATCGATTTTTTCACTTTCGACACTACCCGGCCAACCTCTTGATCGGACACGAATGAACCATGTACCCGCTGGGTAAAGCCGGAACCGGGTGGCAGGAACAACATGTCACCCTGCCCCAGCAGTGCTTCGGCACCAATTTGATCCAGTACCGTACGTGAATCAACCTTGGAAGATACCTGAAATGCAATTCGAGTCGGTATGTTCGCCTTGATCAGACCGGTCACCACATCTACCGAAGGGCGCTGGGTAGCGAGCACCAGATGGATACCTGCAGCACGAGCCCGCTGTGCAATTCTGATAATCACTTCTTCTACCTTCTTTCCGGCGACCATCATCAGATCCGCCAGTTCATCGACAATGACTACGATGTACGGCAGGGATTCAAGCTGAACGGGTTCATCATCTTCCGATTCCGGTTCAAATAATGGTTCTCCCTTGCCAGTTGCTACTTCTATCTTGCGATTGAAACCTGAGATATTCCTGACCTTCAAGGCAGCCATTAACCGGAATCGGCGATCCATCTCGCCGATACACCATCTCAAGGCATTGGTGGCCTTGTTCATATCCGTAACCACTGGCGTCAACAAGTGCGGTATGCCATCATAAACCGATAATTCCAGAAACTTCGGATCCACCATGATCATCCGAACCTGCTCCGGCGTGGATTTGTAAAGAATGCTCAGGATCAACGCATTCACGCAAACAGACTTGCCGGAACCCGTCGTACCGGCAATCAGGATATGTGGCATCTTCATGAGATTGGCAACCACGGGACGACCTGCAATATCCTTGCCCAGCACCATGGTCAATGGCGACGTACTTCGTTCATATTCATTGGATGACAAGCCATCCACAAGCTGGACAACTTCACGATTCTGGTTTGGCACCTCGATCCCGATTACCGTCTTGCCGGGGATGTTCTCGACCACTCGGACACTCGCAACTGATAGAGAACGCGCCAGATCCTTGGACAAGCCAACAATGAGACTGGCCTTTATTCCAGGAGACAACTCAATCTCGAATCGCGTAATCACGGGGCCGGGCTGGACTTCTTCTACGATGGCTTCAACATTAAAGTCCTTGAGCTTCTTGATCAGCAATCTGGACATCATTTCCAGAGATTCCTGACTGTATCCTCGACTGTCCTGTACGGTGGCATCGAGTAACGACAATTCGGGCAAGCCGCCTGCACCATCTTTTTTGTCCAACAGGCTTTCCTGGGCCTCATCATGCTTTCGCGTGCTTTGCTTGACAGGTGGAGGCTGGGAAACAATCGACGGGGCCTTTCGGCCCCGCATGGACTCATCGAATTTCTTGACTGCCATACTCCGCTGTTTTCTTGTCTTGAGACCAGTCATGTGATCCCTGGAAACTTCCGTCCCCTTGCGCATCATCTCGAGAATTCGAAATACCTCATAACCGATTCTGTCCATGACCGCAAACCACGATATGTGCATCACAATCGATAACCCGGCAATTACCAGCACCAGAAGCAGCAAGGAAGCACCAACCATCCCAAAGGCTGAATAAAGGAAAGACCCGAGGAATTCTCCTGCCAACCCGCCCGCAATGTAGGTCTCTGCTGCGACCGGCATGGGAAAGTAGAGACTTTCGAGACCACTGCTGCCTATCAGGGCCGAAACGATTCCGATGAAGAGAATCAGGGCCCCACTGTAGGAACGATTGGCCGACAGGCGCTTCCAGTACGAAAGGAAGATAATGGCCCCGCAGAGAAACAGAAGCAGATAGGCAGAGCGTCCTACCACGGAAAACATGCCCGTAGCGATCCAGTCACCGACTCTACCGCCCAGATTGGCGCCATAACCGGTTGACGATGAATTCGCGAAATCTTGCGGAGCATGGCTAATCAGCGCAATCAACAGATATCCAGCCAGAAAAATCAGGACAATCAACTTCAGCTCCCTGAGCAACAGAAGCAGCCTGTCTGAAATTGCCAGTTTGCGACTAGGGATCCGTAGTTTTCGGTTTTTGATTCTTGCCTTGACCACTGATGGGATTATTGCTTGTATTGCCATGCTATGCCGGATTTTATCAGAAACGATGGAATCTCCCTGCATGGCAATTCTGAAGCACACATGAACAGATACTCATTCAGTCATGACAATAATGAGGGCAGAACCTCAACATGGATGTCTTGCTGCTCCAGTTTTACAGCCAGCGGAATAAGTGTCTGGTTAATACAGGGACCTCCCACGCACTTGCCTGTTTCCGGTTCAAAAATTGCGCCATGTGTTGCACAAATAAGATGCTCACCAGATTCATCAAACAGCTCTCCGGGAACCCAGTCCAGCCTCGACCCATTGTGCGGACAACGATTCACATAGGAATAAACCTGACCACCTCGCCTGATCACGAAGCCGCTCAGGAACCTTGACCGATCGATATCGAACACGATTGCAGCACCGCTCTCGTCGAGTCGGTCAAGCGTGCCAACACTAATCCACTGGCTTGATTTCGATGGACTGCTCATGATTCAACACAAGGTTTCAACAATCTCGGAAAAACTGTTTGCCAACTTCAGAATGCTGATATGTTCCAATTGTTTTCTCGAATGAGACCCGTAAGTTACTCCCCACCCGTCCATGCCTGCACTGGAAGCCATTTCAAGATCGAATGTCGTATCGCCAATCATCACGGCCTCATGACTGGCTACCCCCGTGTAAGCAAGGGTTTTCCACAACATTTCAGGATGGGGCTTGGGTGGACCCTGGTTACCGCATCGAGTATACACAAATCGCTCTGCAAGTCCGGTTTCCCGTAAGACTCTCTGTAACCCGTTTTTCGACTTTCCTGTAGCGACACTCATCAGATATCCGGACTGGCCCAATCTATCCAGCCCCTCCCTGACATCATCGAAAAGCACCATCGGTGTTTTGTCCTTGACTCTCCAGTGCTCACCATAGCAACTCGCCAATCGCATGTTGAATTCCGGTGAATTTTGTGGATACAGCCTGGAAAAACTCTCGAATATGCTGAGTCCGATCAACTGTGCTACCTGGTCCGGTTCAGGAGGCACAATATGACATTCACGTGCAGACCCAATAAAACAATTGACAATCCTGTCTCTGGAATCCATTAACGTTCCATCCCAGTCAAACACCAGCAGACGGTAGGATTTCATCTGTTCAACTCCTGTTTGACGGCTTCAGCAAATCCAGAATATTCTGCAGTTCTTCCGGTAATGGCGCATGTGCTGTGACCGGCTTGCCATCAAGACCAAGAAAGTGGATTCGATGTGCATGCAGAAACAACCGACTGAGTCCCTGATTCTTCATGCTTCGATTGAACTGCCGATCTCCGTATCTCTTGTCACCAGCGATCGGAAACCCCGATTCAGAGCAATGGACCCGAGCCTGATGCATGCGCCCGGTAATCAGGTCAATCCTGAGTAACGAGGTGTTCTGAAAGCGTTTTTCCACATGCAGGATCGATTGTGCATTTCGACCTAGCTGGTCCGTCTTGACCCGGTGATCGGTTGCCTTGGTTTTCCCCAAGGGAAGGCGGATATTCATCTGATTACTTTCCGGACTACCCCGAACCAGGGCCAGATACTGTTTTCGGATACTTCGGGTAGAAGCAATATCCGCATGTATCTTGAGCAGCATTTCTCTTGACTTTGACAACAATAGACATCCTGAAGTCTCAAGATCGAGTCTGTGTACCAGTTGTAGCTGCGAATTCTGCTTCATTCTGGCCTGCATGATATCAATCAATCCGTAAGCATGCCGGGTACCCGCATGTACCGGCAGCCCGGGAGGCTTGTCGACCACAAGAATATCGTCATCCTCATAGACAATTGGAATCGTCCAGGCCTTGCCGGCCTCCAGGCCAGGGTTCCTGACCGGATTCCGTGCGTTGAGCGGGGGGATGCGGATTTTTTCACCAAGATAAATCCTGCTTTCTGCCCTGGCCCGATGACCATTCACTCGAACTTCACCACTTCGAATCGCCCTGTATATGCGCGATTTGGGAACTCCCTTGAGCGTCTTGATCAGAAAATTGTCAATACGCTGCCCATGACCAGATTCATTGACTTCCCTGACCTGAACACCAGTGCCGGAATCGAACTTATCCACGATCCTTTTTCCCGCTCTCCAGGGCATCTTCCCGACCATTGGCTTCCGGCCGGGGAAATTTTCCACATTCGGCAAAAATTCGTCTTGTGCAATTATTGCAGATATCGGGATTGAGACGTTCAAATATTCCGGCAATTGCATCGTGCTTTGAATGAAAAACATTATGCTCCCCGATGTAATCGAGATAGCCCCCGCGCCGCATGACCTTGTTGGCGTTTCGTTTCAACCTGTACAAGTACAGATCACCACCATTCTTTCTGCGCTCTTGCGTTTCGTGAAACAGCAGTTCTGCCCCAGCCCAGTCAATCTGATTGATGCCCTTGGTCAATAGCAGCAAATGCTTTTGTTCAGGGTAATGCTCACGATATAAATTCAGCATCTCGCGCACATATGTGATCGACCCAAAATAAATCGAATCCTCGATACGCAGAATTTTCAACTGTGGACATTCAGGAGAAGAAATCCCGGATGTGAATTTTCGGTTGGGCTGGGAATTGTCCGGCACACGAGACTCGATACGAGGGCGCGAGGTCTTTCTCAGATAAATCATCAGGGACATGATGACCCCCAATAAAATCGCAAATTCCAGTTTGAACAGAATCGTACTGACGAATGTCACGGCCACAATCGCCGTTTCCATACGATCAACAGTAAACAGCAATTTCAATTGAGCAATATTGATCAATCTGAGCGCAACCAGGATCAGCAATGCCGCAACCGAAGCGACCGGCAAGAATGCGGTTAAGGGAGCAATCAAAAGAATCAGCGGAATCAACAGGACTCCGGCAATGATCGCAGCAAGCGGGGTCCTGCCCCCCGCCGAATAATTGGCAGCACTACGGTTGAACGAACCGGTCGCAACGTAGGACGAGAAGAAACTGCCGACAATATTGGACAGCCCCTGCCCAAAAAACTCCTGATTGCTATTCACGATCTGGCCAGACTTGAGAGCCAGGGACCTCGAAATCGACACCGCCTCGGTCAAGGCAAACAAGGTCATGGCCAATGCCAGAGGCGCCAGTTCCTGAAGTATCTGAATGGAAAGATCGGGTGAAGAAATCGGCGGTAGTCGTTGCGGCAGAGATCCAACCATATCGATACCGGTCATGTCCGGACCAAAGACCCGGTTCAGTATCACCGCTATCAGACTGCCAATCACAAGTGCGGCGATCATGCCGGGATACCTCGGCCATTTTTTCTGAAAGAACAGGACTACACCAATCGTGATCAGGCTAATCAACAGAACCAGCGGATGAAAGGCCTCCCAGTTCTGCATCAGGTACAGGACCGACTCGTAGAGATTGTTCTGCTCGGGGAATTCCAGTCCCAGAAAACCCTTGAGCTGCTTGGCAACAATCAGTAATGCGGCTCCAGCCGTAAATCCGACGATAACCGAATGGGATATGAAGTTGACCAGCACTCCCATTCTGAGCAAGGCCATGGCAAACTGCGTAATACCAACCATAAATGCCAGAGTGATTGCCAAAGTCACATACTCCTGGCTGCCCGGTACGGCCAGTACGCTTAACGAGGAATACATGATTACGGATGCCGCGGTGGTTGGCCCGGAAATCAGGTGCCACGATGAACCAAACAATGCAGCCACAATTGCCGGTACGATACTGGCATACAGACCATATTCAAGCGGCATGCCGGCAATTGCAGCAAATGCCACGCCTTGAGGCAGGACAATCGCCGCGCCCGTCAACCCGGCCGAAAAATCTGCTCGGACCGTATCTCGATCCAGGTTCCCTGTCCAACGCAGAAATGGAAACAGTTTTCTGGATGAAGTGCGTAAACGCCTGAATTGAAATTTCACGTTATATTCCTGCCTGACCTTGCGACCCGCATGCTGATTGCGAAAAATCGGTCAGTGATCGCATTCAGCTGATTAACAAGGATACACCGGCGATACCAAGAATAAATGCATAGCCCCAGAGACCATTGCGAATCATCGATTGAATCAGGGTTTCACCGGAACCGGCAGTAGCCCATGAAATCAGTGCCCAGAAAGGTATCGTGTAGATCAAAAAGGACGGCAAGCCAGTCAGGCCAGTCCAGATTACGACCTGGTGCAGGAACATAGAACCCAGTCCAAAGGCAATGAACGTAAACAGTAGCGAGAGTACGCTTGAATTATTGGACTTGATGAGTGTATCAAGTATCATATGCTCCTCATTCAAAATGTAATGTGCAATACATTACTATCATAATCTCATCCGGCAACCCTAACATCAGGATTTTTCATCATGCAACACTATAATACTGCCTTGTTGCGAGACATTGACCACAGGCATTACTACCACCCTTTTACCAACCATCCGGAAATGTGGTCAAAGGGCACGCGAATTATCACCGGGGCAGAAAACATCTATATCAATGACAGCGATGGCAATCGTTATCTCGATGCCATGAGTGGGTTGTGGTGCGTCAATATCGGATACGGGAGGCATGAACTTGCAGAAACTGCCAAAAGGCAAATGGAGCAACTCCCCTATTACAACAGTTTCTTTCAGACCGCACAGCTACCGGCGGTCGAATTGTCCGAGATGCTGGCCTCCCTGACTCCGGAAGGGCTCGACCGAACATTTTTCGGATGCTCAGGGTCCGATGCGAACGACACCATCGTGCGCCTGGTCAGACACTTCTGGGCCTGTCAGGGCCATCCGGACAAGAATATCATCGTCAGCCGCAAGAACGCCTATCATGGTTCGACGATTGCAGGCACCAGCCTTGGCGGCATGACCTCCATGCATGCACAGGGCGGATTGCCAATCCCCAATATCATGCACATCAACCAGCCCTACCACTATCGTGAGGGCGGAGGGATGACCCCTGAGGAATTTGGGCATGAACGGGCCAGAGAACTCGAAACACTGATTCTCGAGGCTGGACCAGACCGGATTGCCGCCTTTATTGGCGAGCCGATTCAAGGCGCCGGCGGTGTCATCATCCCACCCCAGAGCTATTGGCCCGAAATCAACAGAATCTGCAGAAAACATGACGTACTTCTGTGTGCAGATGAAGTGATATGCGGATTCGGACGAACCGGCAACTGGTTTGGTTCCCAGACCCTCGGCATTAAAGCCGACATCCTGACCCTGGCGAAGGGCCTGTCTTCCGGCTACCAGCCAATCAGCGCAGTAGTCTTTTCCGAACAGATCGGCGAAGTGCTTGATGACAAAGGAGGAGAATTTACACACGGCTACACCTACTCCGGACATCCGGTTGCCTGTGCAGTCGCCCTGAAGAACCTCCAGATCATGTGCGATGAACGGATTATTGAAAATGCCCGGGAAAATACCCTCGATTACCTGCAGTCCAAAATCGCCCTGCTTGGCAAGCACCCCCTGGTCGGTGAGGCAAGAGGCTGCGGATTCCTGGGCGCCCTGGAACTGGTCAAGGACACCGAGTCCAAGGAGAAATTTGACGATCAAGCCACCGCAGGCAAGACATGTCGCGACATCGCCCTGAATAACGGCCTCATCATGCGGGCCATTGGCGATACCATGGTCATGTGCCCACCCCTGATCATTACCCGTGAACAAATAGATGACATGTACAGGCTAGTTCTGAAGACATTAAACCAAACCCAGGATGCCCTGAATCAACAACCCACATGAACCAGGCATTCCGATCCTCTTGTTGTCCTGAACTCTGAATACGTCTTCCAATCCGATGGCAGAATCAGACCGGTCTGGGAAACCGGGTTCACCCAAAGCCGAGACTTTCGTCAACGGCGACCTACAGCGAACCAATGGAATCCGAAAAATCTTTTACGATGGCTACTGGATTCGCTACTATGAACCCCCAGCTGAATCATTCAGTGCCAAGAAACGATTACTCGATGCCCTGACCCGCCGGGCCTTCCATCATACCGAGCCCGGAATTAACACTCCTGGCGATCGCCTTGACAGCGTACGCAAGGCCTATGATGAGGAAACCGACCCGCAGCGCAGGCGGGTCAATGCAGCAATGCTGGCAGGATCACTGTTTAATCGAGCGAGCGACATCTTTACTGCAATCGTCGACCTTGAAGAACGCGGCATCGTGGTCACCGAAAATGATGACCTGATGAAGCGGTGTGAGAGTTGCCTGACCGAAGCCCTGTCATTATGCACCAATGTCAAGCATTACAGCGGGGAAGAAGGCGTCGATGAGTTGTGGGGTGAGCCCGTCAAGGTTTTCACCATGTCAATTGCCGATTATTATCTCAGTCGATACCGGAAAATCGCCCAGGCCATGAAAGAAATCGACCATATTGGGGAAATCATTGACATGACCATCTGCTCTCTCCCCTGGTTTGAAGGATCGTATCCGTTAATGGAAGGCTTCATCAAAATTGCCAAGTCTGAAAGTGAAGTCCTGAGAAGTGACCCGGACTACCTTCGCATCTGGCCTGAATTTGTTGCCGGCGGCGAGAACATTCTCAATTTCCAGCCCAATATTCCTGAAGATGCCGGCACCGGCCTTGAACGACACATCAACCGCGGATTCCATCTGCTTTGTGCTGGCAAGAACCTCATCACCTGGATTGCCAACATCCGTGTACCGATGCCAGTCAGTACCGAACAGTATCTAAAAAAATGTGCGCTCTACCGGAAAAATACTCTAAAATTCACCGCGTGATTCGATTAATCAATGTCGTGAGAGACAGTTGGATACCGATCTCAACAAAACCGCACTCCATAACCAACATCTGACAGCAGGTGCCAAGATGGTACCGTTTGCCGGCTACGAGATGCCCGTCAGCTACCCGTCAGGCATTATCCGGGAACATCAACATACCCGTGAACATGCAGGGCTATTTGATGTTTCCCACATGGGGCAAATTCTCATCGAGGGAGATCATTGTGCAGAGATTCTGGAGACCATCCTGCCCTCTGACCTGATCAGTCTTCCACTTCGGAAACTTCGCTATTCGCTGTTGCTCAACGAACAAGGGGGAATCCTTGACGACCTGATTGTCCTGCGAACCGATCCTGACAGGTTTATTCTTGTCGTTAACGCAGGCTGTAAACACCAGGATCTTCAACACCTGAAGACCACTCTCGGAAATCAGCTCAATATTTCAATGGTTCCTGGAAATTCCTTGCTGGCCCTGCAGGGGCCCGAGAGCGCTTCGGTCATGCAAAGTCTGGGACAGCAGGTATCCGACATGGGCTTCATGCAGAACCGGGACATGAATCTTGCGGATATAGCCTGCAATGTCTCCCGTTCAGGGTATACCGGAGAAGATGGATTTGAAATATCCGTTGAAGATCGTCTTGCCGATCCACTTGCCGAAATCCTGCTCGCGGATGAAAGGGTCATGTGGGCAGGTCTCGGAGCCCGTGACTCCCTGAGAATGGAAGCCGGACTGAATCTCTATGGACAGGAAATGAATGACTCTCTGACTCCACTGGATGCTGGTGTTTTCTGGGCCATATCCAAATCCAGAAGACCCGATGGCAGGCAACCGGGCGGGTTTGTGGGGTCGGAAGCGATTTTCGATGCCTTATCCAGACCGCAAGAGAAAAAGTTGGTCGGTTTGGTACCGGGAGGGCGAGTTCCCTTGCGAGGCGGAGTTGAACTGCTGGACCAGGCCGACAATCCGATTGGGCATGTCACGAGCGGAGGCTATAGTCCGAGTCTATCGCACCCGATATGTCTCGCTATAATCGATAGTCGGCACTCGGCAATTGGGAATACAATATATGCCAGTGTCAGAAACCGTCAGATACCGACAACCGTAAGTACGCTACCCTTTGTCAAACATCGTTACCATAGGGTTCCCGACAATCTCAAAAAATGATCTTATTTCTGCAACAATCTTTAGAGCGGAGAAAACAAGCATGAAGACCAGATATACCGAAGAACATGAATGGATTACCCAGAATGACGATGTCTTCACGATTGGAATCACTGATTATGCACAGGAACAGCTAGGAGACATCGTTTTCGTCCAGTTACCCGAGATCGACAGTGAAATCAACAAGGACGAGGAATTGTCCTGCATTGAATCGGTCAAGGCAGCCGGAGAAGTCCAGTCTCCCATCAGCGGAATTGTGCTGGAAGTCAATAATGACCTGGATGGAGAACCCGAACTGATCAATGACTCGGCGGAAGATCTAGGCTGGCTCTGCAAGATCAAGTGTACCGACCACAGTGAATTCAACTCACTCATGGATGCCCATCAATATCAGGCATTCCTTCGCCAGTTGTCCTGATTCTCCCCAGACGCCAAACCATCAATTTACTCGCAAGGACATAATGCCCAGAGCTGACGATTTTACGAAACGGCATATCGGTTCGACGCCAGAGCAGATTTCGCAAATGCTGAACGATCTTGGATTGGGTTCTCTTGACGAGTTGCTTGAAACGACCATTCCTGACGCGATCGTCAGCAAGCATGACCTGTCCCTGCCCCGCTCCCTCGACGAGAACCGACTCAATAAGGAGGTTCGCACCATTGCTGCCGAGAACCATGTTGCCATATCCATGATTGGCATGGGGTATTATGGAACCGTGACCCCTCCTGTGATTCGCAGGAATGTTCTTGAGAATCCGGACTGGTATACCGCCTATACCCCATATCAGGCTGAAATCAGCCAGGCACGTCTTGAAGTCCTGATGGCCTTTCAGCAAATGATCATGGATTTGACCTCCATGGACCTTGCCAATGCCTCATTGCTGGATGAGGCAACGGCAGCGGCTGAAGCGATGCAGGTGGCAAAACGAGTCAGTAAAAACAAGTCAGCCCGGATTGTTGTTGATCAGAATATCTTCCCGCAAACCCTGGCAGTCATCCAGACCCGTGCAGAACCGCTGGGTATTGAAGTAATTGTCGGAGATCTGGAAGCCGGGCTTGCTGAAGAACCGTGTTTTGCCGCACTCATGCAAAACCCGGCTGGAGACGGCTTGTTCCGGGATTACAAGCCCATCATCGAACAATTGCATCAACAGAATGCACTGGCGATTGTCGTAGCCGACCTCCTATCGCTGGTCATGACCCAACCACCCGGAGAAATGGGCGCAGACATCGTAGTGGGCAGTACTCAGCGATTCGGCGTTCCGATGGGATTTGGTGGACCACATGCGGCATATCTCGCCACACATGAAAAACACAAGCGCTCCATTCCAGGGCGACTGATTGGCACCACCGTCGATTCAAACGGCAACCTTGCCTATCGCATGGCATTACAGACTCGAGAGCAGCATATCCGTCGAGACAAGGCAACCAGCAATATCTGCACTTCCCAGGTCTTGCTAGCCATCATGGCCACGGTATATGCCATGTATCATGGACCTGAGGGCTTGTACCGAATTGCTTCGGGCATTAACCGCCTGGCCCGGGTTCTGGCATCGGAACTAGCCAATCTTGGGTTTGAAGTGGTTCATGATCATTACTTTGATACCTTGAAGATTCGTATACCGGGCAAGGCCTCCAGCCTCATTGACAAGGCTGAACGTGCCCGCTACAACCTCAGGCTGATTGATGATGACCATGTCGGAATCAGTCTGGATGAAACGACAAGCCGCGAAAAGGTAGTCGGGCTGCTTGAAGTCTTTGAAGGACTGACTACGGGCCAGGTTCGGGGCAATTTATTTGATATTGATCTGCCGGGTTCCATTCCTGATCACCTGGCTCGAACCAGTGACTATCTGACTCATCCGATCTTTCACCATTTTCGCTCGGAAACCGAGTTCATGCGTTACTTGCGAAGAACGGCCAGCAAGGACATTACGCTTGCACAATCCATGATTCCACTCGGCTCATGCACCATGAAACTGAATGCGGCAAGCGAGATGGAACCGATTTCCAACCCAAACTTTGCGCATATTCATCCATTTGCACCTTCAAGACACACTTACGGCTATCAAGCGTGTATCGGTTCTCTTGAGAAAATGCTTTGCGAAATCACCGGGTTTGACAGTTTTTCCTTCCAGCCCAATGCCGGGTCACAGGGCGAGTATGCCGGTCTCCTGTGCATTCGGGCCTATCATCATGCCAACAGCAACCCGGATCGGGATGTCTGCTTGATCCCCTCATCCGCGCATGGAACCAATCCGGCAAGTGCGATCATGGTCGGCATGAAAGTGGTCGTGGTGAACTGCGATGCCAACGGCAACATCGATATCGATGATTTCAGAAACAAGGCCGAGCAATATCAGGACACATTGTCAGCAACCATGATCACCTACCCTTCCACACATGGGGTATTTGAAGAATCAATCGTGGAGTTATGCCAGATCGTGCACGACAATGGCGGTCAGGTCTACATGGACGGTGCCAACATGAATGCCATGGTCGGGTTTTGTCGACCAGCCGAGATAGGTGCGGATGTCATGCATCTCAATTTACACAAGACCTTTGCCATTCCCCATGGCGGTGGTGGACCTGGCATGGGCCCGATCGGAGTCAGAAACCACTTGCGACCGTTTTTACCCGATCACCCGGTAGTCAGCTGCAACCGGGGGGGTTCGACACCCATTGGAACGATCTCGGGTGCTCCATGGGGGTCACCACTGATTTTGCTGATTTCCTGGAGCTATCTCCGACTGCTCGGCAAGCATGGCTTGCGGAGGTCAACACAAATCGCAATCTTGAATGCCAACTATATCGCTCACCGTCTTGACCCGCACTATCCGGTTGTCTACAAGGGTGCTCAGGGGCGCGTTGCACATGAATGCGTGATAAACCTCGCTCCCATCAAGGAGAGTGCAGGAGTCACTGTCGATGATGTTGCAAAACGCCTGATTGATTACGGATTTCATGCCCCAACCGTGTCCTGGCCGGTCCCGGATTCGATGATGATCGAGCCGACCGAGAGTGAGTCGCTGGATGAACTCAATCGCTTCTGCGATGCGATGATTCGCATTCGGGAGGAAATCGCTGAAATCGAACAGGGCAAGGTATCGCTGGAGAATAGCCTGTTAACCAATGCACCACATGCCTATCATCTGCTGACCGAGGAGAACTGGGACCGCCCCTACAGCAAGGAAAGGGCGTTTTTTCCAACCCGTGAGACAAGGCGCAACAAGTTCTGGCCCCCGGTTGGACGCATTGACAATGTACATGGGGACCGCAATCTGGTTTGCACATGTCCTCCCATTCATGAATACGAATAGATCAACTGGACCTTGATGATGGCTGAGATCACGCAATCAGAGCGACCCCGCCCCAAACCAGTTGTCCAGGGGGAAAAGTTACGGGGTGCGGCAAAGATGGAGCGAATCCCGGTCAAGTTTGAACCGCTTCCGCGTAACCGGCTATTGAGAAAACCGAAATGGATACGCGCGAGCTTTACCGGCACGGCAGCAGTTGCATCACTGAAACAAAAACTGAGAGCAGGCGGACTGCATACGGTATGTGAAGAAGCAGCCTGTCCCAATCTTGGAGAATGTTTCAGCAACGGCACCGCGACCTTCATGATCATGGGAGACATATGCACACGCCGCTGTCCGTTTTGCGATGTTGCCCATGGCCGGCCCAATCCGTTGAATCCTGATGAACCGCATACGCTTGCCAGAACAGTTGCCAGCATGGGTCTTGGATATGTAGTGATTACCTCAGTTGACCGGGACGACCTCAAGGATGGCGGGGCGAAGCATTTCACGGACTGTATTCAGGCCATACGGGAGCAAAGCCCAGACACCCGAATTGAAGTACTGGTGCCGGATTTTCGAGGTCGCATGGATATCGCTCTGCATATTCTGGATACGGCACCGCCGGATGTGTTCAACCACAATCTGGAAACCGTACCGAGGCTATATAAACAGGCTCGACCGGGATCAGATTATCAATTCTCGTTAACCCTACTGGAACGAGCCAAGAAGCAGTGGCCCCAAATGCCAACCAAATCCGGCATCATGCTGGGACTTGGCGAGACCCGTAGGGAAGTCCTGCAGGTCATGCAGGACATGCGCAAGCACAGCATTGACATGATTACGCTGGGACAATATCTACAACCGAGCCGTCATCACCTTGCAGTCCAGAAATACTGGACGCCCAAGGAATTTGATGAGCTGGGCGAATACGGCAATCAGCTCGGATTTGCCAACGTTGCTTCCGGGCCCATGGTTCGCTCTTCCTATCATGCCGACTTGCAGGCGCACGAATTGGCTGAACAAACCAGCATCAGTCTATGATAGACTTACATGTTCAATCAAATTGGAATAATCAATTCGAAAGAGTCCGATTATCCATAATATTAACTTTCTTATTATCCAGAGGAGATTATATTCATGCTTAAATCCTTAAAGATCGCAGTCATGACTGTTGCGCTATCTGTCGCCGGGTTTTCAGCGAATGCTGCTACGCTCGATGATGTTCAGGCACGCGGCGAGTTGAATTGTGTTGTCACCACAGGCCTTGCAGGCTTTGCTGCACCTGATGAAAATGGACGTTGGGACGGCTTTGACGTCGAATTTTGTCGCGCTGTTGCAGCGGCAGTACTTGGTGACAGTGAAAAGGTAAAATTCGTTCCGTCCACCGGTAAAACCCGCTTCACGCTGCTGAATTCCGGTGAGGGCGACATCCTGTTTCGCAATACAACCGAAACCATGAGTCGGGACGCTGACCTGAAACTAACCTTTCTTCCCATCAACTACTATGATGGCCAGGGATTCCTGATTCGAAAAGCCATGGGCATTAATTCCGCTAGTGAATTGGATGGTGCTTCAGTCTGTATCCAGACCGGTACAACAACCGAATTGAATCTGGCTGACTATTTCCGAGCCAATGGCATGAGCTATGAACCGGTAAACATTGAAACCAACGAGGAAGGAATCGCAAACTACTCGGGAAATAGATGCGACCTGTACACTACTGATGCCTCCGGGCTCGCCTCCACCCGTGCTGCACTTGATGATCCTTCTGCTCACGTTATTCTGCCTGAAATCATCTCCAAGGAACCTCTTGGTGGTGCTGTTCGGCACGGTGATGACCAATGGGCTGATATCGGCAAATGGGTGGTTAACGCAATCATCAATGCCGAAGAACTTGGTGTGTCCTCGGCCAATGTAGGAGAATTGTGCGCCGCCGCCGGTAACAACCCCAGCATCAATCGCCTGTGCGGTACTGAAGGAGATGCCGGATCCTGGATCGGTCTTGACAGCAATTGGGCTGTGCGGGTTATCGAGCAGGTTGGAAACTACGGAGAGATTTTCGAGCGTCATATCGGCCCCAATACTCCTCTGGCACTTGAGCGTGGCTTGAATGCCCAGTGGACCGATGGTGGCATCCTGTATGCCGCACCGATACGGTAATCGACACGGTTCCTTTACAGAGTCATCTTTTGCGTGACTTTGCACAAAACCCCGTCCGGAGCAGTCTAACGACTGCTCCGGACATTTTGTTGCCCAGAATATTGGACTTTGCCTGCCATAGAATGCATATCCTGCAATATGGTTCTGGATACTACATCTGACAGCATGGATCAATAACATGGCAGAAGTTGCTGTATCCCCCCAACGCAACGCCATCTCCCGTCTCTGGAACGATAAGGAGTCTCGTTCCGTAATTATTCAAATCATAACCATTTCTCTGGTGTTTGCCTTTCTGGCCTACATCATTCATAACGCCGTGGTTAATCTGCAGGCCATCGGCAAGGGGTTTAGCTACAACTTTCTCTGGCAGCCATCGAGTTATGACATCAATCAACATCTGATCGAGTACAACTCAAGGTCGACTCATTTCAGAGCCATGCTGGTCGGCATATTGAATACCATTTTGGTGGCAATATGCGGGATCGTCCTGGCATCCATAGTCGGATTTGTTCTGGGTGTCTTGCGTCTGTCCAAAAACTGGATCGTTAATCGACTCGCCTATTGCTACATTGAATACGTCCGAAATGTGCCGGTCCTTCTGCATATCCTGCTGGTTCATGGACTGATTGTTCATGCATTTCCAGTCCCGCGACAGGCGATTTCCATCGGTGATTTGACCTTTATGACCAACCGTGGGATTTTTTCTCCAAAACCTCTCTATGAGCCCTTGTTTCTAGTAGTTGTCGTGCTGTTTTTACTGGGACTGGCATTTATGTGGTGGTTTCGGCGTTATGCGCAGAAAGTCCAGGATGAAACCGGCCAGCACTATCCAGTGTTCTGGATCGGCCTCGGGGCAATCGTCGGCGTACCATTGGTCTCCTTTTTCCTGCTGGGAAGTCCAATCACCTGGGATGTGCCGGAACTGAAGGGGTTCAACTTCACCGGCGGCATGGTGGTCCGTCCTGAATTTATCGCCTTGCTGCTTGCACTGTCCCTGTACACAGCTGCCTTTATTGGCGAGATTGTTCGCGCGGGAATACTTGGCGTCTATTACGGACAAACAGAAGCTTCTTATGCGCTTGGCATCAATCGTGGGCGCTCCCTGTCTCTGGTAGTTATTCCCCAGGCACTTCGCATCATTGTGCCTCCCTTGACCTCCCAGTATCTGAACCTGATGAAAAACTCTTCGCTTGCCGTTGCGATCGGGTATATGGATATTGTGGCTACCATCGGTGGAATCTCACTGAACCAGACGGGGCGAGAGATGGAGTGCATGATCATTGTACTGGCTCTCTATCTGGTGATGTCGTTGATCATCTCAATGATCATGAACTGGTACAACAAGCGCATCAAACTGGTTGAGAGATAGGGGTGCCATAGTGGAACAATCCGCATATAAACCAGGTGAGCATCCAAATCTGCCACCGCCTTCAAACACGGTAGGTCCCATTGCCTGGGTGCGTGCCAACCTGATTTCCTCTCCAACCAATATCGTACTGACTGTCCTATCGATCTGGTTTCTCTATGAAATCATACCCGCGACTCTGGAATGGGCATTCATGGATGCCGCATTTACCGGAGAGAGTAGAGATGAATGTCGTGCAAAGGCAGGGGGGGCATGCTGGGCATTTATCGGAGAGCGGTTCAATCTGTTCACGTATGGCTTTTATCCCGCTGATGAACGCTGGAGAATCGATTTGGCATTTGTCCTGCTGTGTGTGGCCTTGCTCCCCGTGCTTTGGGATCGTTGCCCGTTTCGCAAATACGGACTGTATTTTGCATGCGCTTTTCCATTTATCTCCGGATGGTTGCTGCTTGGTGGCTTTGGGCTGATGCCGGTTGATACCGACGAATTTGGGGGCTTCATGCTGACACTGGTAATTGGAGTAACGGGCATTACGTTCTCATTACCGATTGGCATCATACTGGCCTTGGGACGACAATCCGATATGCCTATCGTTCGAGTGTTCTCGATCTGGTTTATCGAGTTTTTTCGCGGCGTTCCATTAATTACCCTGTTGTTCGTTGCGTCGACCATGCTGAATTATTTTCTACCGACGGGAACCACATTCGACCTATTGCTTCGGGTACTGATCATGGTCACGCTGTTTGCCTCGGCTTACATGGCCGAAGTCATTCGCGGGGGATTACAGGCACTGCCTCGCGGGCAATATGAAGCAGCGGACTCAATGGGCCTCAAGTACTGGACGTCCATGAGACTGATTATTCTCCCTCAAGCGCTCAAAATATCAATCCCCGGGATTGTTAATACCTTTATAGGACTCTACAAGGACACAACCCTGGTTATCATTATCGGGCTGCTGGATCCTCTGGGTGTGGGAAGATCTTCACTCGCTGATACGAAATGGACAGGCCTTTCCAATGAAATGTACCTGTTTGTCGCAATATTCTTCTTCATTTCCTGTTTTGGGATGTCTCGCTATTCCCTCTACCTTGAGAAGAAGCTTGCGACTGGCTACGAACGTTAATGAGGTTTGGTTATGAACGAATCTGCTAATAAATCAAACGGCAACCCGGAAAGGGAAATTGTGATTGTCATTCGCAAGATGCACAAATGGTATGGACAGTTTCATGTTCTGAAAGACATTAATCTTAATGTTGAACGGGGAGAGAAAATTGTCATCTGTGGACCTTCCGGTTCTGGAAAATCCACCTTGATTCGATGTATAAATCGACTGGAAGAACATCAGGACGGAGAAATCATTGTTGATGGTACTGAACTCACCAATGACCTCAAGAATGTGGAACTGGTTAGACGTGAAGTCGGGATGGTGTTTCAACATTTCAATTTATTTCCCCACCTCACGGTTCTTGATAACTGTACCCTCGCTCCGATCTGGGTTAGAAAGGAACCTCGAGAAGAAGCCGAAGCCACGGCCATGGAATATCTGGAGCGGGTCAAGATACCGGATCAGGCAAACAAGTTCCCCGGTCAGCTGTCGGGGGGGCAACAGCAACGAGTCGCGATAGCGCGATCACTGTGCATGAAGCCGCGCGTCATGCTGTTTGATGAACCAACCTCCGCCCTGGATCCTGAAATGATCAAGGAAGTGCTTGATGTCATGATCGAACTGGCCAAAGGAGGAATGACCATGTTGTGTGTAACCCACGAAATGGGCTTTGCAAAAACCGTGGCTGACCGAGTGATTTTCATGGATGAAGGCGAGATCATCGAACAGAACAAGCCACATGAATTTTTTGACAATCCACAACATGATCGAACCAAGCTGTTCTTGAGCCAGATTCTCAATCATTGAGACATTGCAGAATACTCCATATTCATATCATCATGCATTAAATTGTCTTCATTCCCGAATTCCACTGTCAAGCCAAGGACTCGAAATACTCATTTTGGCTTCTTTGAAGACAATCTCAATGAATCGACACCAAAAATCACTGTGCGTTACTGACCGCTCTGTTTCCAATAAGGATCGGGAGGGGTTTGTTGCTGAAAATATCCATTCTGCCATGCCTGGTTTTTCCTGACATGTCCTTGCCATATCTCGGTAAAGACGGAAACCGGCGCAGTGGTCAAGATGCCGGACATGCAGGTCCGGCGGATTGAGATCAGACAGGGCAGTCTTTCACAAATCCCGAAACAGGATCATGCAGTAGTTTCCGTGGCAGGATATCAGGATTATCTGGGCATTGCTCCGGTGATCGGGAAGGGAAACGGTTTCCGGTCGGGGTTCCTTCCGGGATTCCGGGGAGAATCCAGTCAGGCAGGAAGGGACGATGGTTCTCTTCCTGTAACCAGAGAAGCTGGGGAAAAGAAATTACTTACACCTCCAGCGCTTTGCATGATTCTTCACTCGCGTTGCCCCCATTGTCCAAATATGCGACAAACGTCAAATTTTTATTGCATACTTGAGCAAAATTTTATATCTTCACAAGTTACGCCGGGGTGGCGAAATTGGTAGACGCGCCAGACTCAAAATCTGGTTGGGGAAACTCAGTGTCGGTTCGAATCCGACCCTCGGTACCACAATTCTTCACTTAATTGGAAATGGCCTGATGAATCGCCTTGACAACATCGTCAGCAAGTTTTTCAATTTGTTTTGAATCCTCCCCCTCCAGCATGACCCGAAACAATGGTTCGGTTCCTGATGCCCGTAAAACTACCCGCCCAGAGGAACCCAGCTTGTTCTCAATGTTCGAGACCGCATCCTGAACTGCTGGATGTTGCTCTATGGAACTCGTCTGGCCAGATTCAATCGGGATATTCACGGCGTATTGCGGATAGTATTTCATCGCCCTTGCAAGTTGACTCAGGTGCTGTCCTGTTTCACGCATTGCTGCCAAAATTCCCAGTGCGGAAACGATGCCGTCACCACTTGTGGACTTATCCAGGCATATGATGTGCCCGGAAGTTTCACCTCCGAGTTCCCAGCCTCTGGAGATCATTTCCTCGCGCACATGACGATCTCCAACCCGGGTTCTGGCAAAGGGAATATCCAGAGCCTGTAGGGATTCCTGCAGGCCCAGATTACTCAGAATGGTACCGACAACACCAGGAACTGCCTTACCCTTGCGCCTTTGGTGACAAGCCAGGATATACAGCAGTTGATCACCATTGACCTCTGATCCATTTTCATCGATCATCAGCATACGATCCGCGTCACCATCGAAGGCAATACCGAGATCGGCACCTACCTCGCGCACCCTGGACTGCAACGTGCGCATGTCCGTTGAGCCACATTCCTGATTGATGTTATACCCGTCCGGTTCAGCATGCATGACGGTCAAATTGGCTCCCAACCCGGAAAATACCCGAGGTGCAACATCATAGGCGGCACCATTTGCACAATCCAGTACTACATCCAGGCCCTTTAATGAAGTTTCCGGATCAATCGTATTCTTGCAGTACTGGATATAGCGTTCACGGGCATCATCCATGCGATAGGCCTTTCCCAGAAGTTCTGCGGCAACACAGTCAGACGGTTGCGCCATGAGCTGCTCAATCTCAGCCAGCGAACGGTCATTCATCTTGTCACCGGTTGCAGAGAAAATCTTGATACCGTTATCGTAATGGGAATTATGCGAACCACTGATCACAATGCCTGCAACAGCATCCGTTGTACGAGTCAGGTATGAGATGCCCGGGGTGGGCAACGGTCCCAGCAAGACAATATCTTTACCTGCTGAACACAACCCGGCTTCAAGAACTGATTCGAGCATATAGCCTGATAGTCGCGTATCCTTGCCAATCAGGACAGGACCTGATTGATCAGACTCATTAAGGTTCTTGCCAATCGCCCAACCCAGTTTGAGGATTGTATCCGGACAGATTGGCTCGATTCCTACTCGCCCTCGAACACCATCGGTCCCAAATAATGAGAGGACCATCCTCTCTATCACAAGGCAGCAGTCTTGCTATTTCTATAGTGGGTCCGGAATCTCGGCATCACCATCCCCAATGTTGTTTTTCCGCTTCTTCCTGGCAGAATTCCCGGATTTACGACGTTTGGGTTTATCATTGGCAGAAGGATTAGCCGGTGGCGTGGGTTGCTTGCCATCCATGATTTCATGAACCTGATTCGCATCCAGCGTCTCCCATTCGAGCAATGACTGAGCCATGACTTCAACCTTATCCCGGTTCTCGGACAGGATATTTCTGGCTCGCTCATATTCCTCATTGATAATGCGGGTCACCTCAGACTCGACTTTTTCAGCCGTTTCCGGGCTAACATTACGGTGGGTTGCCATCTCGCGCCCCAGAAATACTTCACTCGAGTTTTCACCATAAACCCGTGTACCCAGCAAATCGCTCATTCCCCATCGAGACACCATATTCTGGGCAAGTTGTGTTGCCTGCTCAAAATCATTGGATGCCCCCGTAGTCATCTGATCCATGAACAGCTCTTCTGCAATCCGACCCCCCATCAATACGGCAATCCGGGTTAACAGGTATTCTCGATTATGGCTATAGCGATCTTCTTCGGGAAGCTGCATGGTCACGCCCAGCGCCCTGCCTCTCGGAATAATCGTGACCTTGTGTACAGGATCAGCATGCTCTTTCAGGACCTTGGCGACTACAGCATGACCAGACTCATGATAAGCAGTATTTTTTCGCTCTTCTTCCGGCATTACGATTGATCGCCGCTCTACCCCCATCAGGACCTTGTCCTTGGCTAATTCAAACTGCTCCATACTCACCAGTTTGAGACCCTGTCGAGCTGCCAGCAAGGCAGCCTCGTTAATCAGGTTGGCGAGGTCTGCGCCCGAGAATCCCGGCGTGCCTCGGGCAATAATGGCAGGATCAATATCTTCATGTAAAGGTACTTTTTTCATATGCACCTTGAGGATCGCCTCCCTGCCACGTATATCAGGGAGTGGCACCACAACCTGGCGGTCAAATCGACCGGGTCTCAGCAAGGCCGGGTCCAGTACATCAGGTCGGTTTGTTGCCGCAATAACGATGACTCCCTCGCTTGCATCGAATCCATCCATTTCGACCAGTAACTGGTTGAGGGTTTGCTCTCTTTCATCATGCCCACCACCAAGGCCTGCACCACGTTGGCGACCAACCGCATCAATCTCATCGATAAAGATGATGCAGGGTGCGTGCTTTTTGGCCTGATCAAACATATCCCGAACCCTCGAGGCACCGACTCCGACAAACATCTCAACGAAATCCGATCCAGATATAGTGAAGAACGGAACTTTTGCCTCACCGGCTATTGCCTTGGCCAAAAGTGTTTTGCCTGTTCCCGGGTTTCCGGTCATCAATACCCCACGGGGAATACGCCCCCCCAGTTTGCGAAAGCGAGACGGGTCCTTGAGAAACTCGACCAGCTCCTCGACCTCATCCTTGGCTTCATCAACTCCTGCAACATCCTCGAATGTGATGTGGTTCTTGTCTTCAGTCAGCATCCGAGCCTTGCTCTTGCCAAAGCTCAAGGCTCCGCCACGCCCCCCACCCTGCATCTGGCGCATGAAGAAAATCCATACGCCAATTAACAACAGGATCGGAAACGAGCTGATCAACAGATGCATTAACAGAGAGGTCTCTTCGGCCTTTTTGGCTTTGATATCGACCCCGTTACTGAATAGATCATCAACCAGCTTGGGATCGTTGGGTGCATAAGTGATAAACGATTGACCACTTTGCGTGGTTCCGCGAATAACCTCATTATCTATTTCAACGGCTGAGATTTTTCCGCTTTTTACTTCGGCCAGAAAGGTCGAATAACCGATTTCACTTACATCACGTGATGTATTGCCGGTGAAATTATTGAACACCGACATGAGAACCATGGCAATTACCAGCCATAGAATTAAGTTTTTGGCAAGATTAGACAAAATATCCTTTCCTCAGATACCTATGTGATTTTCATATATTGAATTATAAGCCAGAGTAGACCACTACACTTCGTTCTCGATGCATTTTCGATCAAGTCATGTAACCTTTCGCTAACAGATAGACTTCCCTTGATTCCGATCGAGATGCCCCTGGCTTGATCATGAATATCTGGCCGAACTTCTCGGCATACATCTTTCGTATATCCGAAGATGAACTGCCTTCAAATAGTTTAATCAACACGACACCACCGGACTTCAGGGCTTTGCTACAAAACTCTAGAGTCGATATTTGAATGTTCTCGGCCTTCGCCTGATCTATAGTTGCTATACCCGATATATTGGGGGATATATCAGATAAAACAAGGTCTAGTCGATGACCGTCAAAGCAATCCATTATTTTTTTCTGAATGGCAGTATTCGTAAAATCACCATGGACAATTCGAACCCCGTGAATCGGCTGCATTTCAAGAATATCGACTCCAACAATCCGTCCCCTATCCGATAACCTTGTCGCAACATACTCACTCCAGCTCCCGGGCGCAGCACCCAGGTCAACAATCCGGCAAGAAGGCTTGATCAGACGATGCTTGAAGTCAATCTCGCTCAACTTGAATACCGAGCGGGCTCGATAGCCCCGTGTACGTGCTTCACGCACATATTGATCACGACCCTGATTTTTTGCCCAGGTACGAGACCTTGTATTTTTTCGACTACGCGACAAAACATCCTCCCCTGCAACTTGCACACATCCTGATATGCTACGCTTGGCCTGATATATCCTTGCCCTTCAATATGACCGAAACAGGTCTGGGATCAGACAGGACATCAAAGGGTGCCAACCGCAATCGGCTTGCCCAACAGAAAAATTGCTGATCAAGGCCGACCATGTGGCAAAAGACAGGGGAACAGCCGAGACCAACAGGAGCAAAAGCATCTTGGGAGTCTGAGGACTCCGTAAACGCTCCTTAATGATCATATTTCGGGTAAATGACAGCATTGCAAGCCTATCGTTGGGAACTGCTGATATGAAAGGTTCTAATCCTAAATAGAAATTCTTCTGCCTGGCTACAGGCCGAGAATTCCGTACGCCGCTGAAGTCGCTGCAGCATTCCTTCAGTTGGTTCCCCGGATCATGTTGAATTCAACATGATTCGGGGCATCGGCACGCCGGTTGTACTACCATGCAGTCCGGTGCTCGTTCCAGCCTGCACACCAGATCCTGATACTTAACCGCCCTCGGTTCCCGACTCCATACGCTGTGCGGATTCATCACATGTTGCGAGCCAGTAATTTGCCCATTAACACGGCACATACTGTCCGTTTTTTGGATAGAATACTGACCTTGTTATTTTGCGGTTGGTGAAGTCTGAAAAAACGCATTTTACCAGTAAATATTTCCTGACCCAAACAAGGTTTTTCTGTTTGTACTAGTCCCTGTTTTTGATCAGGAGGAGTTATGGCTTGTGTATTGAGGGCAAACACTGTACTACCAGGTCAGAACAAGGGTTCGGAATCCTGAATCCGAGGCCGACTGGAACATGAAATTGTCACCAAGGCCACTATCAACCAACAATAGAAATCATAGTGCAAGGTCATAATTTTTAAATGAGACATAAAATACGGACAAAGGCTGTTGCGGCCGGAATATTCGGGGTCGCATTGTCAATTACCGCTTGTGGTGGAGGAAGCGGAACATCAATGGGGGGGGCTACCAATCCAGGCAACACGGATCCGGCTCCACAGTCACCGCCAAGGCCTGCTTCACAGCCATTATCTGATACCCTGGCAGAAGCAGTTCGCTATTCTGAAGGGGTGGCCGGAATCGGTCCAGCGTTTCGGTACGAAAGGCCGACACAAAACGACCTTGACACAGCAACACAGTTGGGAAACATCGAGTATCGATCTGGACGCTGGCGTGATATGCAAGGGCGTGACGGCAGTTCAACAGGTGAAGAAATACTGAAATTTATCCAGTCCTTCTTGAGACAAACCGTCCATCAGGCTGGATCCGGCGACGATCTCTACATTACTGATTTCGGGGAGCAGAAAACACTCCGTATCAGTAACAAAATCCGGGAAAATGAGCGAAAGGAAATTCTAAAATCGCTTCAGAACATCAACATGGCGCTCCCCTATGAGCAACGAATCCTTCTTGGTGAAGACCTGTCAGAATTTACGGAACAGGATGAAGTACCCGAAGGAGAAATTCATATCCATATAACCAGCGGCAAGGAAGGCTGGCCCGATGAAGTCGAACCCGAGCAGGTCAACGATATCATCCTCGGTATCGGCGGGAGCCAGAGCCGAAACTTAACGGTCATCGGCGGCTATGTCTTGATGGACCGAAATGCTGTAGAACAAGTTCGCTCTCCTGCCCGCTGGGAATTTGTGATCACCCATGAGCTACTGCATGCCTATGGGATTAATGCACACGTAGATTCAACGGACTACCCTGATTCTGTATTGGTACCCCGGTTAGACCAAGAAATAACAGAAGTACCGCGACTTTTTGTAACGCTGGACGGCGAGCTGCTTCTTGCTCTTCAGTCACTGAGTCCAGGCACTCCCATTTCGGGACTAACGCTGGATGATTTTGATCAGTGGGAAGAAGACGGTTTTCATCTGCTTGGCACCATGAAAATGGCTGGAATAGATGACTCGATCGTTGAGTTTGGAGCCGGTTTCCGAAACGGCTTCGCCAAACCTTGGGTGACAGGGCCAATCGCAACTACTCCGCTCTCGAGAAATCCAGAGTTTGCAGAAAAGGAAACTGCAACCTGGAGAGGGTCCCTTCTTGGATTCACTCGTCAGGGTCGCACAACAACAGGAGATACCATGATCAGGATTAATTTCCAGAACTGGAAAGGCCTCGCTGAATTTACACAAATCGAGACCTGGCAGAAAATGACCCACCCGGGCACAAGGGGGGACGGCGTGATTTGGAATGACGGTGATTTATCGTACGCAATCCAGACATATACCGGCCAAGGCATCGACGGGTTTATCTCAACAGCTACTGATAGTGGTGACCCGGGATCAGTGACGGGCATTTTTACCGGAAACCGACATGAAGGAGTAGCAGGCATTCTGGAACATCCGGATTTATCCGCCGCTTTTGGCGGTGTTCGGGGAGAACCGGAATAGAAACACGAAGTCCTGCGGACAATGCATAACTCAATCATCCAAGGGAACGATCAAGAATTCTGGAAAGAATGTAAAGGCCTGATCAGGATTGAACAGGGAGATACCGAAAATCGGCTGACATGATCGGAAGCCCGGCTACAAGACCGTCCACGCAGGTTTTGTAGCCCTTTGATTACACAAACAACAAAAACGGGGCGACTCAGATGGTTTTCCAGTATGCGACCTGTGACCATGCCAGTCATGCGAACCGGAACGTAGTCGGCCGGCAATATACTGGAGTCCGGAATTGGCACATCGAACACAAGGACGTTGGAACACCCTCCCCCTATGAACGGTCAGGGATATGTCAGGATATCGGATGACCACCCGATTATGATTCAGGTAAAGCAGATGCCGAGCTGGACCGGCAGCCAACTACCCGAATCATGGTTTGGACAATTATTCTTCTTCCCCGCCCGCATCATCCAATATCAGCTCGCGATCGACCAACTGAACGATCGCCATCGGTGCACTATCACCTCGCCTGTATCCACACTTCAGTATGCGAAGATAGCCGCCCGGTCGATATTCGAAGTGCGGACCTAGGTCTTCAAACAGTTTGGTCACGATCTCGCGATTGCGAAGTCTTGAAAAAACAATTCTTCGATTTGCAAGAGACGGCTTCTTGGCAAGAGTAATGATGGGCTCTGCAAATCGACGCAGCTCCTTGGCTTTTGGCAAGGTTGTCCGAATTTGCTCATGCAGAAACAGGGAATTGGTCATGTTCGAAAACATGGCCTTGTGATGAGCCGATGTCCTGTTCAGTGAACGGCCTGATTTTCGATGTCGCATAATTTACTTCAAACCCATACGTGTACCGTCCTCACTGACCACCAGAGAGGGTGGGGGCCAGTTTTCGAGCTTTACACCAAGCTCGAGATTCCGCTGTGCCAGAACATCCTTGATCTCAGTCAGGGATTTCTTGCCGAGATTGGGAGTTTTCAACAACTCATTCTCGGTATGCTGAACAAGATCGCCGATATAATAAATATTCTCTGCCTTGAGACAATTCGCGGAACGCACCGTCAACTCAAGGTCGTCAACAGGCTTCAGGAATGCCGGTTCTATTTCCGGTTCTTCTTCAATCTGATTGAGAATGATTGATTCATCAAGATTCACGAATACGGATATCTGATCGTGCAGAATCGTTGCAGCTCGACGCAATGCCATCTCCGGATCAATAGTACCATTGGTCTCAATGTCAATCACCAGCCGGTCCAAATCAGTGGATTGCTCAACCCTGGCATTCTCAACAGAATACGCAATCTTGTTGATGGGACTGAACGATGCATCCAGCGGTATCAAGCCAACCGCATTTAATTCGTCAATTCCCCGGTCGCGACTCTCTGCCTTGACGTAGCCCCGGCCCCGCATGACTCGAAGATGCATGTCCAGAGTTGCATCCTTGGAAAGTGTAGCAATATGATGATCGGGAAACGGCATGTCGACATCATCGGTTAACTGGATATCCTTGGCAGCAACCACGCATGGCCCCTTGCCGGTGAGCCTTAGTTCGGCCTCGTTCCGGGTATGCATAATGATCGGCAAGGTCTTCAGGTTCATCAGAATGTCTATGACATCCTCCTGTACACCTTCAATTGTCGAATACTCGTGAAGAACACCCTCAATGTGTACTTCGGTTACAGCACAGCCAGGCATCGACGACAACATGATGCGTCGCAAGGCATTGCCCAATGTATGACCTAAACCTCTCTCAAGAGGCTCGATAATGATTCGCGAATTTCGCTCGTCAATCTGATCTTTCTCAATCAGTCTGGGTCGAAGAAAGTCAACCGTTGGATCCTGCATTTTCATACCTCATAACTTATGCAACGTGATGCATAAAACAATCAAACAATCTGGAATCGGGGCTATTTTGAATACAGCGCAACAACCTGCGCTTCATCAATGTCGGCATACAAGTCAGCTCGCTCCGGATAAGCCGTAAGTACGCCCTTGAACTTTTCTGCGTCTACATCAACCCAGGACGAACCATCCATTTGCTGGGCTATGCCGAGTGCATGTTTGATTCGAATCTGGTCCTTGCATTTGTCGACCACTTCAATCTCATCTCCGATGTTAACTCTGTACGAGGGTATATTTACCTTGCGGCCATTGACCATGATGCTCTTGTGACTGACCAGTTGACGAGCTTCTGCACGGGTTAATCCAAAGCCCATTCGAAAGACTACATTGTCCAGGCGACGTTCAAGCAATAGCAGCAGGTTGAACCCTGTTGAACCTGCAGTCCTCGCCGCTTCCTTGTAATAGTTGCTGAACTGTTTTTCAAGCACACCATACATCCTGCGCATTTTCTGTTTCTCGCGAAGCTGGGTTCCATATACACTCGACTTGGGACGACGGCCGGCAACCTTGGTGCCCGGAATACGATCAATTTTGCACTTGTCGGCAATCGTTCGCTCGGGACCTTTCAGAAGTAGGTCAACACCTTCCCTTCGGGATAGTTTGCAGGTCGGGCCTGTATATCTTGCCATTGGCTTCTCCGAAACTAAAGATAGGTTAAATGATCACACACGACGACGTTTTGGCGGCCGACAGCCATTATGCGGTATCGGTGTGATGTCGGAAATAGAGTGGATTTCAAGGCCCAGTGCGTTCAATGCACGAACCGCAGAATCGCGTCCCGGACCAGGGCCCTTGATTTTGACTTCAAGCTGCTTGACACCAATTTCCTGTGCCTTCCTTCCACAAATACCGGCTGCAGTCTGGGCAGCATAAGGGGTGCTTTTTCTTGATCCCTTGAATCCCGAATTCCCCGCTGAAGCCCAACACAGGGTATCACCATGCCGATCGGTAATGGTTATGATGGTGTTGTTGAAGGTTGCATGAATATGCACAATGCCTTCGCTCACATTCTTGCGAATTTTCGCCCTCGATCTGCCTGTCGGAGTATGCTTGGACATAAATTAACCTGATAATCGTTAATGCATTAAGCCGGCTTATTTCTTAACCGGTCTCGGCGGCCCCTTGCGGGTTCTGGCGTTGGTCTTGGTACGCTGTCCGTTCACCGGCAACCCACGTCGATGTCGCATTCCGCGATAACACCCCAAATCCATCAACCGCTTGATGTTCATGGAGATTTCCCTCCGCAAATCCCCTTCAATCTGGTATTTTGCCACTTCGGCCCGCAATACTTCGGCCTGCTCTTCACTCAGATCGCGAACCTTGATCGTGCGTCCCACACCGGTAGCATCACAAATTGCCTGCGCACTGGGACGACCAATCCCGTAAATCGCTGTCAAGCCGATTTCAATATGCTTTTCAGCTGGTAAGTTTATGCCTGCGATACGCGCCATGTTTCTATACTCTCGACCTAATATTCAATGTGAAACAATCAGATAGAACCAGCGATTCAACTCGGTCAAAAAGGCAAGCGATTCTATCAAATATGCCGCTTTCCATCAAGGGAGAATGTACATTCCTCAATGGACTATCCTTGTTTTTGTTTGTGCCGTGGGTCCCGACAAATCACCCGGACAACACCATTCCTACGAATAATCTTGCAATTACGACATATTTTCTTGACTGATGCTCTGACTTTCATCTCTATCTCCGATTAAGGCTAGGGGTCAACGCACACCCTGTGGACGTTGAAACGGCGATTTCTTCATGATGCTTTCATACTGCCTTGACATCAGATACGACTGAACCTGAGCGATCAAATCCATCGTGACCACTACAATAATCAATAGCGATGTACCCCCAAAATAAAACGGTACGCTGTATTGCACAATCAGGAATTCCGGGATTAAACACACAAAAGTGATGTAGATGGCACCAATCATGGTCAATCGTGATACTACGCCATCGATGTACTTGGCACTCTGGGTACCGGGTCGAATTCCGGGAATAAACGCTCCCGATTTCTTCAGATTGTCAGCGATGTCAACCGGGTTGAATACCAGAGCGGTATAGAAAAAACAAAAGAAGATTATCATGCCTCCATACAGGAAGGTATAAATCGGCTCACCTGGCTGAAGCTTGGTCGCAATATCCGTCATCCAGCCCATGCTTTCCGACTGGCCAAACCAGCTGCCCAGGCTGGCAGGAAACAAAATCAGGCTGGAAGCAAAGATTGGAGGAATAACGCCCGCCATGTTGAGTTTGAATGGCAAATGGGACGATTGCCCTGCAATCATCTTTCTACCCTGCTGTCGTTTTGCATAGTTCACGGTTATGCGTCGTTGGCCGCGTTCCACGAAAACCACGAAATAGGTTACAGCCAGAGCACCAATGAAAAGTATCAGAACCAATCCGCCGGATAACGCTCCGGTTCGAGCCAGCTCCAGAGTTCCGGCAACTGCAGAAGGAAGACCCGCCACAATCGAGGCAAATATGATCAGGGAAATACCATTACCCAGACCACGTTCACTGACCTGCTCTCCCAGCCACACCAGAAACATGGTACCAGCACACAATGTAGCAGCCGCAACAATTTTGAAACCAATGCCCGGAATCAGGATAACCGGAGAACCTGCAACTTGTTGACTTTCAATGGCTACGGAAATACCGACACCCTGAAATAACGCCAATACTACCGTAAAGTAACGAGTGTACTGGGTGATTTTTCGTCGCCCCGCTTCACCTTCCTTGTTCAATTGCTCCAGAGAGGGTATTACCGCCTTCATCATTTGCATGATGATGGATGCAGAGATATATGGCATTACTCCGAGGGCAAATATAGAAAGGCGACTCAATGCCCCTCCCGAGAACATATTGAAGATATCGATAATCGATCCACGGGTCTGCTCAAACAAGGCAGCCACTGCGGCAGGGTCAACTCCCGGCACAGGCACATGCGTGCCCAGACGAAACACCACCAGTGCTCCAAGCATGAACAGGATCCGCTGCTTTAAATCAGAAAGACTGCCAAGCATGCCCGAACCCGGAACACTTTTCCTGTCTGTCTTTGCCTTGGCCATCTTTCTCTATCCTAGTCTGCTTTTGGAAGTTCAACCCTGCCACCCGCTTCGACAATCGCCGCTTCGGCACCCTTGGTAAGCGAGACACCCGACACGGTCACGGGCCTGTTGATCTGACCACTGAGAATAACCTTGGCACTAGTGATACTGTGTCCAATCACCTTGGCCTTTTTCAGGGATTCGAGATCAATCACTTCGCCTTCCGTCTTGTTCAGCTCACCAAGGCGAATCTCTGCATGATGCAAATTTGCCCGTGACCGAAAACCACGCTTGGGCAAGCGACGCTGCAGCGGCATTTGCCCGCCTTCAAAACCGACCTTGTGAAATCCACCCGAACGTGATTTCTGGCCCTTATGCCCACGACCGGACGTTTTACCGGTTCCGGATCCGGAACCGAGACCCACACGTTTTCGATCCTTTCTTGCACCGGGCCCCGGCTTGATGTGATTGAGTTTCAAGGTTGTCATGCTGATTAATCCGTACCTAAAATCTGTATCCATGAATCATCGACAGGACGATTCAATATTCACGCCCGATTTATTCCTTCTCACAGCGCAGCATGTAGCCAATCTTATTGATCATGCCACGGTTCTCGGGTGTATCCAGCACCTGGACAGTCTGATGCATCCGGCGCAAGCCCAGTCCTCGTGCACATGCCTGATGTCTCTTGATCCGCCCATGCATGCTTCGAACCAGCGTTACTTTGAGCATTTTCTGTTTGTTTGTGGCCATTGGTCAAACTCTGATTATGTGTTAAACGAGCTGTTCTTATTGCTGGGCCTGTGGATTCTCTGCAAGCACTTCGAATAGTTCCTTGACCTTTTTGCCCCGTTTTTCCGCAATATACTTCCTGCTTTTGATCCTGCTGAGGCCATCAATGGTTGCTCTGGAGACATTGATGGGATTGGTCGTTCCAATCACCTTGGTCAAGATGTTCTCAATGCCTACCGCCTCGAGCACCGCACGCATCGTACCGCCTGCAATAATCCCGGTGCCGTCTGCTGCAGGACGCATAATTACCTTGGCTGCACCATGGCGACCAACAATCGGATACTGAATGGTCTTGCCATTCATGTTCACCCGAAACATGTTGCGTTTGGCATCTTCCATTGCCTTTTGAACAGCAATCGGAACTTCACGAGCCTTGCCACGTCCAATACCGATACGGCCATCGCCATCACCCACAACAGTTAATGCCGAAAATCCGAAAATACGCCCCCCTTTGACGACCTTCGCTACACGCCGGACGTTAATCAGTTGTTCCTTGAAGTTATCCTGTGAGGGTGCTTCCCTCTCTTTTGATCTAGCCATGTCTAATCATCCCGATGTTAAAAAGCGAGCCCGTTTTCCCGGGCAGCATCAGCAAATGCACGAACCCGACCGTGATAACGGTAACCTGATCGATCAAATGCAACACTCTTTACGCCTACAGACTGCGCGTTTTGGGCAATCAAGGCCCCTACTGCCTGGGCCGCTTCACAATTTCCGCTGTATTTGACTGCTTCACGAATTGATGGGTCCAGTGTCGAGGCCGAGGCCAGCACTTTCTCCCCTGCCTCATCATAAACCTGGGCATAAAAATGTCGTGAGGTTCGAAATACCGACAAGCGCATTGCATCATGGAGCGCAATCTTGTAACGCGATCGCTTGGCACGCTTCAATCTCGCCTGATTCTTGTTTGCCATATCTTTAGGTCTCTAACTATCGAAATCCAGTGCCTACTTCTTCTTGGCCTGTTTCCGTACAATGTATTCATCAGCATACCGAACCCCCTTTCCCTTATAGGGTTCGGGTGGACGGAATGCCCTGATTTCAGCGGCTACCTGTCCGACGACCTGCTTGTCTATGCCGCTGATGACAATTTCTGTCTGACTGGGCGTATTCGCCTCAACCCCTTCGGGAAGTGCATAGGTAATTGGATGTGAATAACCCAGATTCAAATTCAGGCTTCGCCCTTGAGCCTGGGCCCGATAACCCACACCGGTAATCAATAGACGCTTGCTAAATCCCGATGAAACACCAGTGATCAGGTTGCCCAATAGAGCCCTGGTGGTTCCCCACATCGACCGCAATTGCTTGTCGGCCTCGGAACCCCCAGAATCCATCTCGACAGACAGATCTGCCTCGTCTCTCCTGATGACTATGCCGGGGAACAGCCTGAAGCCATCTTCTCCTTTTGGCCCCTTGGCAACTACTTGTCCGTCCGAAATATCAACGGTTACCCCAGATGGGACATTAACCGGTACCTTCGCTATTCGTGACATGGGAATCTTCTCAACTCTGGTTTGCCTGGTAATCGGGTCTCATATCGCATCAAAATACCGTACACACAACCTCACCGCCGACTCCGGCCTGACGCGCCTGCTTGTCGGTCATGAGACCTTGTGAGGTAGAAATCAGTGCCACACCCAGTCCATTTTTAACCAGGGGTATCTGATCGCAGGATACATAGACCCGGCAACTTGGCAAACTCACGCGCTTGATCTCCTCAATCACCGGATCGCCTCGATAATATTTCAACTGGATGTCCAGATTTCGTTTTGCACCTTCACCTTCCACACTGTATCCACTGATATAGCCTTCATCCAGAAGAACCCTGGCTATTGCGGCCTTGTTCTTTGATGCAGGAATTGACACGGACTCCTTTGAAGACCGAAACCCGTTTCGGATGCGGGTCAACATATCAGCAATGGGATCAGACATACTCATACTTCATACTCCGGTTTCATTACCGATTTACCAGCTGGACTTCACTACGCCAGGAGCTTCACCACGCATGATGACCTCCCTGAGCTTGTTCCGGCTGAGACCAAACTTCCGGTAATATCCTCTTGACCTTCCAGTAAGGCCACAACGGTTTCTGCCTCGGGCAGGACTTGAATCGCGTGGAAATTTCTGCAGGTCAAGCATGGCCTGAAACTGCTCTTCCATACTCAGTTCAGGATTGGTCACTCTAGCCTTGACCTCGTTCCTCTTATCCATATGGGTTTCAACCAGCTTCCGCCGTTTTACCTCGCGTGCAATCATTGATTTTTTAGCCATGGAAATTCCCTACCATTAATTCTTCAATGGAAAATTGAAAGCCCTGAGCAATGACTCTGCTTCACGGTCATTGGTTGCCGAAGTAGTGATACAGACATCCAGACCCCGAAATGCATCAATGCTGTCATAATCGATCTCGGGAAAAACAATTTGCTCCTTGATGCCAAATGAATAGTTTCCCCGACCGTCAAATGACTTGTCCGGCAATCCCCGAAAATCACGAATACGGGGAATTGCTACCGAGATCAGGCGATCCAGAAATTCATACATTCGGTCTCTTCGCAAAGTTACCTTGGCACCTATTGGCCAACCGGCACGTATCTTGAAGTTTGCTTCAGAACGTTTGGCCTTGGTAAGTACGGGCTTCTGTCCCGAGATCTTTTCCAGATCAGACAGGGCACTCTGCAATACACTTTTATTGGCGACAGCTTCACCAAGCCCCATATTCAAGGTAATCTTGGTAATCCTGGGGACCTGCATCACACTCGCATACGAAAATTCTTCCCGCAGGCCCTGAAGAATTTCTGCTTGATATTTTTCTTTCAGTCTAGGCATATTCGTGTACCTGATATCGATCAACCAATATCAACAACTTCCTGATTGGATTTGAAGAACCGGACTTTTTTTCCGTCTTCAAGAGTCCGGAAACCAACGCGGTCCGCTTTTTTGGTGGTCGGATTGTACAGGGCAATATTGGACAGGTGAATGGGCGCTTCCTGCCGGACAATTCCACCTTTTTCATTTTTATTCGGGTTGCCCTTTTTATGTTTCTTGACCAGATTCACATCATTCACATAGGCACGGCCATCCCCGGTCAAACGGAGCACCTGACCTCGCTTGCCCTTGTATCGCCCTGAAATCACGATTACATCATCGCCTTTGATTATTCTTTTCATTTGACTATCCAGTCACATTAACGGTGTAATTCCAATCACAGAACTTCCGGAGCCAGAGAAATAATCCTCATGAATTTTTCCGAACGCAATTCACGAGTAACCGGGCCAAAAATACGTGTGCCAATCGGCTGATGAGCGTTATTCAACAACACTGCCGAATTCCGGTCAAAGCGAATCAGGGACCCATCAGGTCGTCGAACACCACTTTTCGTTCTGACTATAACCGCATCGTAGACATCACCTTTTTTTACCCGACTGTTCGGCATGGCCTCCTTGATGGTGATCTTGATAATGTCACCAATTCTGGCATAGCGACGTTTCGACCCGCCCAGAACCTTGATACACATCACTTTTCGAGCACCGCTATTGTCGGCAACCGATAGCATACTCTGCATCTGAATCATAACTTGTGTCCTCGGTCCTATTGAACATGTGATACCACTTTGACCAGACGCCAGAATTTGGTCCTGGAAATCGGGCGACAGGATTCGATACTGACAACATCACCCACTGTAGATTCATTATGCTCATCATGTGCGTGAAGCTTGTTTGAGCGCTTGATGTATTTCTTGTATAGCGGATGTTTGACCTTGCGCTCAACCCGTACGATGATACTCTTGTGACCCGACTTGCTGACCACACTTCCACGAATTTGACGTTTGGCATAAACCTCATTGGTCGCATCGATTGAGGTCGACTCTGCCTTGACCGGTTCGGTTTCTGCGACCTCGGGCACAGCCTCTTCCTCAACCGGTTCTGTCTCTTCTGCGGGCGCAATTCCTTCCTCTTCAGCTACATGTTCCGTTGGCTCCCCAGTATCGGACGCCATCGATTCTTCCCCTGAAATCATCTTGTTTTCAGTATCGCTGGAGAGTTTCTCTTCAATCTGCAAGCTCAAGACGGCAGCCTCTTCTGCTGTAAACCTGTACTGGCCGGATGGCATGACCGTCCCTTCAGACTCCTGAATGGCACGAACTTCCCCACGAATAATGCGAGACGCTGATTCATGAGGCCGATTGGGCAATAATGCATCACACAAGTCCCGAATGCTGTATTGCTGTTCCGCATCAAGATATCCAAACTTTTCACGGGCCTGCTGGATGGCGGCCTCGTCAAACTTCACAGTCGCTGTCTTTGATTCTTCACTCATTGGATTTCCTAACTCTGCTGTCTCGCTTTTTCATTCAGGACAGTCTTTATTCGGGCAATGTCCTTTCTGACCCGGGAAAATTCGGCAATGTCCGCAAGCTGATCGGTACTTAACTGAAAACGCAAATTGAATTGCTTCTTTCGAAGACCAATCAATTCCGACGTGAGATCTTCAACGCTCTTGGTTCTGAGTTCCGATGCCTTCATTAGCCCACCTGCCGTTTCGCAAAATTCGTTTGCACCGGCAACTTGGCACTGGCGCGTCGAAAGGCCTCACGGGCCAGACTTTCGTTGACCCCTTCGATTTCATACAGCATCGTGCCGGGCTGCACCAATGCCACCCAGAATTCAGGATTGCCCTTCCCCTTGCCCATGCGCACTTCAAGCGGCTTCTTTGAAATGGGCTTGTCCGGGAAAATGCGAATCCAGAGTCGGCCACCCCTTTTGACATGACGGGTAATCGCTCTACGTCCTGCTTCGATTTGTCGTGCCGTCAGCCTTCCCCGAGTGTTTGATTGCAGACCGAATTCACCGAAACTCACTCGATTACCGCGAGTAGCCAGGCCCCTATTGCGGCCCTTGTGCTGCTTTCTGAACTTGGTTTTCTTGGGTTGAAGCATTGATCAGGCTCCTGGCGCTGTCGCGGTTTCCGTTACGTCGGGCTTGGCCGATTCTTCCTCGAAAATTTCACCCTTGAAGATCCATACCTTGACACCAAGGATTCCGTAGGTAGTCAACGCTTCATGAAAACCATAGTCAATGTCGGCACGCAAGGTATGCAACGGTACCCGGCCTTCCCGATACCATTCACTCCTGGCGATTTCAGCACCGTTCAACCTGCCTGAAATCATGATCTTGATACCTTCGGCACCTAGTCTCATGGCATTTTGTACCGCCCGCTTCATGGCACGGCGAAACAGAATCCGTTTTACCAGCTGCTGGCAAATGCTTTCCGCAACCAGCTTGGCATCCAGCTCTGGTTTGCGTATTTCCTCAACGGCAACCTGGACAGGACTGCCGTTGATTTGACTCAGCTGGTGTCTCAATCGTTCAATGTCTTCGCCTTTTTTTCCAATAACAATTCCCGGACGTGCCGTGTAGATCGTTACGTTCAGGTTCTGGGCTGGTCTTTCGATGGTAATGCGACTGACCGCAGCATTGGCATTCGCCAGCTTGCGATTCAGAAAATCCCGAATCCTGAGGTCACTGGCCAGGGTTGTCGCATAGTTGCGCTTGGTGGCAAACCATTTGACATTCCAATCCTTGACTATCCCAAGACGAAATCCGTTAGGCTGTACTTTCTGACCCATATTCTTGTCCGATAATTCAGTTAAACACGTCTTTTGTGATGTGGATTCGGATCGTCACTAACCGAAACCGTGATATGACAGTTTCGCTTGAGGATGCGTGTTCCACGTCCCTTGGCCCTGGCACGAAAGCGCTTCATGGTCGGCGCCTCGTCCACCATGATCCGACTGACCCATAGTTCGTCAATATCCGCATTGTTGTTATGCTCCGCATTGGCTATCGCCGACTCCAGGGTCTTGCGGACAGGCAAGGCCGCCTTTCTATTGCTGTATTTCAATAGATCAATGGCCCGCTCAATCGGCAGAGTCCTTACCTGATCGGCGAGCAAACGGGCTTTTTGCGGTGAAAGCCTGACATATTTGGCAACAGCACTGACTTGCATCTTATCTTTACCCCTTGAAAAGTCGAATGAATTCTTTTCCAGTCACTTATTTGGTCTTCCTGTTCGCAATATGACCGCGAAACGTGCGCGTTGGAGCGAACTCACCCAGCTTGTGTCCCACCATATTCTCGGTAATCAGAATCGGTACATGCTGACGGCCATTGTGTACTGCAATGGTCAATCCTACGAATTCAGGCATAACCATGGAGCGCCTTGACCAGGTCTTGATTGGACGGCGTGAATTTTCCGACCGTGCCTGTTCGACATGCGACCATAGATGATGGTCAACAAACGGTCCCTTTTTTATGGATCGTGGCATATTATTTCTTCCGTCTACGAATGATCATGGACGATGAGGCTTTTTTGGAGCGCGTACGGTACCCCTTGGTTGGGACACCCCATGGTGATACTGGGTGACGCCCACCCGAGGTACGGCCTTCACCGCCGCCATGTGGATGATCAACCGGATTCATGGCAACCCCACGAACCGTAGGTCGAACACCTCTCCATCGTTTGGCACCGGCTTTGCCCAGTTTTTGCAGGCTGTTCTCGGAATTGCCAACCTGACCGATGGTTGCACGACAATCCAGATGTATTCTTCGCACCTCACCCGAACGCAAGCGTAACTGTGCATAGATACCTTCTTTGCCAAGCAATTGCGCATACGAACCAGCTGAACGTGCGAGCTGGGCACCCTTGCCCGGCTTCATTTCGACACAGTGAATGAACGTTCCATCCGGAATATTCCGAATCGGCATGGCATTGCCAACACCGTATCCACTTCCAGGCCCGGACATTACACCATCTCCCGGGTTGAGACCACGTGGAGCAATAATGTATCGATATTCACCGTCCCTATAGGAGAGCAATGCGATGTGTGCACTTCGGTTCGGATCATATTCCAGTCGTTTTACGATCGCCGGTACACCGTCCTTGTTCCGCCTGAAATCAATTATTCGGTATTTTCGCTTGTGCCCGCCGCCTCTATGTCGCACGGTTATCTGGCCGCTGTTGTTTCGACCACTTATCGCTGTTTTTGGTTCGACAAGTGTACGGTGCGGTTTTCCCTTGTACAGATCAGGGTTAACCGCCTTGACCATGCCTCGACGACCCGGGCTTGTTGGATTTTGTTTTACTAGTGCCATTCTTGTTCTATTCCAAATCGGTAATGACTCCGATCATGTCTCCATGTTGTGAAAATCAAAATCCTGACCGGGCTCCAGACAGACATAAGCCTTTTTCCAGTCATTCTGTTTCCCCTTTATGCGACCAAAACCCTTGACCTTGCCACGCACGTTGACAATCTGAACCCGCTTTACCCTTAAATTAAACAAGGTCTCTACAGCAGTCCGAACTTCAGCCTTGTCGGCATCGGGCAAGACCTTCAATACCATCTGGCCTTTTTCGCCCGCATTCGTTGATTTTTCGGAAATCAACGGCTCCAGAATCACCTGGTAAAGTCGTTCCTGATTCATCTTCATTGACCAACTATTGCAATACGTTATCGACTGCCTTGATGGCATCAGCGGTCATAATCACTTTTTCATGTGAAATCAGACTGACTGGATCCAGGTTTTGTAAAGTACTGACGGATACACTCGGCAGATTGCGCGAAGACAGCTCCACATTACGATCTGCTTCAGACAGCACAATCAGGCATCCATGCGCATCGATCGGCTTTAGAACTTCATTCAATGCCTTGGTTCTCGGCTCCGTCATGGTCAGCCCGGGAACCACGATCAAGCGATCCTGACGATTCAGTTCGGAGAGAATGGAACGCATGGCAGCTCGATACATTTTCCGATTGACCTTGTGTGAAAAATCACGCGTTGAAGCAGGAAATGCCCGGCCACCTCCACGGAACAAGGGACTTCGCAGAGTCCCGACACGAGCCCTGCCCGTACCTTTCTGTCGCCAGGGTTTGGAACCACCGCCCCGAACTGCCGAGCGGTTTTTCTGGGCCCGGGTTCCCTGGCGCCCTCCTGCCTGATATGCGACCACCACCTGATGCACCAAGGCTTCATTAAACTCGACGCCAAACGCAGTATCGGAAACCGAAATCGTTTCCGGGCTGGTATCGGCATCCTTGGTCACGGGGATAACGGGTAGATTAATTGGCATTCTTTTCACCCTCTGGATTCTCGGGACTTTCAGGCTCTTCAGTCCTTTCTGATGATTCCACTACCGCTGGCCCGGAAGCCTGGGTCGTGTTTTCTTCATCCATCGCGACAGATTCCGAGGCCTCTGCTTCAGCATGTTCCGAAACCTCGGTATTGACGTTTTCCTGGGCGTCTCCCATTTCATCAACCTCATGGGTTCCCGGATCTTCAGCATTGAGCAGCCCGGAAGACTCCGTCACATCTGCAACATCAGGCGCTCCCGAAATTTCTGAAATATTCGCCAGAATATCCGTTTTTTCCTTGCTCTTGATGGCTGGCCTGACAATCACATCGGTACCCTTGGATCCCGGAATGGATCCGGAAATCAATACGATGTTCCGTTCGCTGTCCACCTTCACGATATCCAGGTTTTGTTGGACGACATTCTGGTCGCCTTGATGGCCGGCCATCTTCTTGCCCTTGAACACTCGACCCGGATCCTGTGCGTTACCAATCGACCCCGCCAGTCGATGTGCCTTTGAATTGCCGTGTGAAGCACGGCCTCCGCCAAAACCATAGCGTTTCATGACGCCGCTGAAGCCCTTGCCGATCGAACGGCCACTGACATCAACTTTCATTCCTTCCTTCAATAGACCAACAGTCAGTTCATTGCCCGCTGAAATTTCCGGCTCCTGATCCAGCCGAAACTCCCAGACACCACGACCCGGCTCTACGGCGGCTTTTGCAAAATGCCCTTTCATGGGTTTGCTGACTCGATTTGGTCGACGCTCTCCAGTGGTAACCTGGATTCCGTGATAACCGTCGATATTCTTGGTCCGCACCTGAGTCACCCGATTTGGCAATATCTCGACAACGGTGACCGGAATGGAATTTCCTTCAGGCGTAAAAACCCTGCTCATCCCTACTTTTCTGCCTACAAGACCTGCTGACATGATCCGTTCTCCTTACTCCAACTTCAATTCAACTTGATCTCAACGTCAACCCCTGCAGCGAGGTCCAGTTTCATCAATGCATCCACAGTCTTGTCGGTTGGCTGCACGATTTCCAGAATCCGTTTGTGGGTTCTAATCTCGAACTGATCGCGCGCCTTCTTGTCGACATGAGGCGATCGAAGCAGTGTGTACTTTTCAATCTTGGTCGGCAAGGGAATCGGCCCCAATACCAGGGCACCGGTTCTTCGAGCGGTATCCACGATCTCAAACGCAGAGCGATCGATCGATTTATGATCGAAAGCCTTGAGGCTAATTCGAATTTTCTGATTTTCAACCATCACTCTTTACCTATCCCAGGCAACAACTCAAGATTACTTGAGGATTTTCGAGACCACGCCGGCCCCGACGGTGCGGCCGCCTTCGCGAATCGCAAACCGAAGACCCTCTTCCATGGCAATCGGGGCAATCAACTCGGCCACCATGTGCACATTGTCACCCGGCATCACCATCTC
>JAJEAV010000073.1 GCA_022822625.1 Gammaproteobacteria bacterium
GCAGACCGATACCGCTGCCACTACGTCAAGGTCAAGGTGCTGGAATATGCGGACGAATCCCTGTCGATCCATCACGGACCACGGGAACTGGCACGCTACGACAACCAGGGACAACTGGTGGTAAAGTATGCACCTGCCGCCACGTAATGTCCGCTGCGCGCGGCCACTCCCCCAGGGATAGTGATCGTCAATAGTGGACAATCTATTTGCTATAGAACCGGACAGTTCTATTTGCTCTTAACACAGGAGAAAGATTGTCGTAGGCACTGTGGAGTTGTAGGCGAGAGACACAAGAGTGTGGTCAGGCTCATTTCCGAATTGAAAAACGCTATACCTGAACGACCGTTACCTATGCATTTTCAGGATTTACAGCCAATACAATCTTGCCGAAATGCCGACTGCTCTCCATGATGCGGTGACCTTCGGCTGCATGCGCAAGTGGTAGTACATCCGAAATCAAGGGAACCATCACACCCTTCTCAAAAAACGGCATAACCCGCTCAGTAAAACTCCGGATGATATCCGCCTTCTCTTCAACACTTCTAGACCGTAATACCGAACCGATTATCTGTTGCCGCTTGACCATCAACAGGGCCAGATTGATTTCACACTGGGCACCTTCACTAACCCCGATCTGCAACAAGCGTCCATCAACTGCCAGACACCTCATGTTCCCTGCAAGATAAGGACCACCGACATGATCAAGAATTACATCCACTCCCTGTCCATCGGTCAGGCCCCTGACCTCTGACGAAAATTCCTGCGTCCGGTAATCGACAACATGATCAGCACCAAGTTCTGCAACACGTTCCAGTTTGGCAGTAGAGGCAGTTACGATGATTTTGCAATCCCGGATCAGGGCTCGACACAGCTGAATGGCAGCAGTATTCACTCCTCCACCCCCGCCATGCAATAGAACCGCCTCTCCATCACTTAATCTGCCAAGTAGAAACAGTACCAGATAGGCGGTCAAAAAAGTCTCGGGAATACAGGCTGCCTCATTGAACGAAATGGAATCAGGAATCCGAATCAGGTGACCGGGCCATGCAGCCACCAATTCAGCATAACCACCTCCACCAACCAGTGCAGTTACCCGATCACCGGCCTGCCAGATAGGGACATCTTTGCCAACTGCTTCTATAGTTCCTGCTGCCTCCAGCCCTAGAATCGACGATTCACCGGGCGGTGGCGGATAGTTTCCCTGTCGCTGAATGACATCCGGTCGATTGACGGATGTCGCATGGACACGGATCAAAACCTGGTTGCTGTTAAATTCGGGATTCCGGGTCTCTCCGAAAGCCATCACTTCCGGACCGCCGAAATCATTCAGTAAAATGGCTTTCACTCGGAGATGTTTGTCAATTGCTCTTGATCAGAGCAGTTTAGCAAGCGTCTCACCCATGGCTGCCGGTGAATCAGCTACAGCAATCCCGGCACTCCTCAACGCTTCCATTTTCTCGGCTGCTCCACCTTTGCCACCAGCAATGATGGCACCGGCATGACCCATGCGACGTCCCGGCGGTGCCGTAACACCTGCAATAAATCCGCAAACCGGTTTCCTGGTTCCGCTCTGACGAATGAAGTCCGCCGCTTCCTCTTCAGCGGTGCCGCCGATTTCTCCGACAATGACAATCGACTCAGTTTCAGGGTCCGCCACCAGTAACTCGAGACAGTCAACAAAACTGGTACCGTTGACTGGATCACCGCCAATCCCGATGCAGGTGCTCTGACCGAGGCCGGCACGAGTGGTTTGGGCAACCGCTTCATAAGCCAAAGTCCCGGATCTTGACACAACCCCCACAGTCCCCCGAGCATGAATATGGCCGGGCATAATGCCAATTTTGCATTCGTCAGGGGTAATGACTCCTGGACAGTTCGGCCCAATCAAACGACTGTTTGAATTCTCCAGAATCCGCTTGACCTTGACCATGTCAAGCACCGGTATCCCCTCGGTAATGCAGACAATCAGGGCGATCTCGGCTTCAATGGCTTCAAGTATGGCATCCGCAGCAAACGGTGGCGGTACATAAATCATGCTCGCATCTGCACCGGTTTTCCCAACCGCTTCATGAACCGTATCAAAGACCGGCAAACCCAGATGCTGCATACCGCCTTTACCGGGTGTAACACCTCCCACAAGCCGCGTTCCATAGGACAACGCCTGTTCACTATGGAATGTCGCTTGAGAACCTGTAAAACCCTGACAAATGACTTTCGTGGACTTGTTGACCAATACTGACATGCTTAGACCCCCTGATTAAGTGCCGATACGGCTTTTTCGGCCGCATCCGCCATTCCATCAGACAAAATAAACGGTAACCCGGACTCGGCAAGGATCGTCTTGCCCTTCTCGACATTGGTGCCTTCCATCCGGACCACCACCGGCACATGAATCTGAACCTGTTTGGCTGCCTCAAGAATACCGTGTGCGATGACATCACAACGCAATATACCACCAAAAATATTAACCAGGATTACCTTGACACCCGGATCAGACAGAATGATCTTGAAGGCTGCGGTCACCCTCTCCGTCGATGCACCCCCTCCCACATCAAGAAAGTTGGCCGGATACCCCCCGTACAGCTTGATGATATCCATGGTCGCCATGGCAAGGCCTGCACCATTGACCATACAACCGATATTGCCATCAAGCTTGATATAGCTGAGATCGTGCTCCACGGCTTCAACCTCTGCCGGATCTTCTTCATCCTCATCCCTCAATTCTTCGATTTCCGGATGGCGAAACAATGCATTGCTGTCAAAGTTCATCTTGGCATCCAGCGCAAGCAAGGTTCCATCTCCCGTGACTGCCAGTGGATTAATCTCAATCAGACTGGCATCAAGCTCGACAAAAGCAGCATAAATACCGGTTAAAAACTTGACCGCCTGGCGAATCTGTCCACCCTCGAGATCGAGTGCGAAAGCAATTCGTCTCGCATGGTGAGGCTGAAGCCCGGTGGCAGGTTCAATCGGGATACTGATGATTTTTTCGGGAGTCTTTGCAGCAACCTCTTCAATATCCATACCGCCTTCAGTGGAAGCAATCACGGATATCCTGTTGCTGGCCCGATCGACCAATACGCCAAGATAGAGTTCCCTTGCAATATCGCATCCTTCCTCAATGTAGAGTCGTTTGACTTGCTGCCCTTCGGGTCCGGTTTGATGCGTAACAAGCTGCATGCCCAGAATATCACCTGCTGTCGACTTCAGCTTGTCGAAACTGTCCACCACCTTCACACCGCCACCCTTTCCACGCCCACCAGCATGAATTTGGGCTTTCACAACCCAGACCGCCCCTTGCAGTTTTTTTGCCGCTTCGACAGCGTCCTCCACTTTGTATACATCGTAGCCGCGTGGTACGTTTACGCCAAATCGCCCAAGCAGTGATTTAGCCTGATGTTCATGAATGTTCATGGATTAATTTGCCAGTGATATTGAGTAAAAACAATGAACCAACCGCAGACCGGATTGACGATTCATGTTCAGATAAAATCGGAAGTGTTTTCTTCCGGCACCAGGGGACAAGCCGAACTTGCCGGTCATTCACCTGTACATTATAAGAGGTTAATCCGGTGATTCTGCCAACGGATTTGCATCCACCCTGCTTTTTCCATTATAGGAAGCATTTCATGCACTGAATTTAAAATGGCAAGAGCCATTCTTGACAACTACCTCTGTGATATACTTCGCATCAGGTCCGTGGGATTTGCCAACACATGAAGTGGAACCCTGCACATTACAGGATCATCATGGTTGTCACCTACATGGTATCCTGCATCATTATCAGGACCAGGCCCTGTAAATATTTCCAGTTGAACTCGCCCTGGTTCAATCTGGAAAAGGGGGTTTTCTCCAAACTCGACTTGAATGGCCTATTCCCGGAACAATGGCGTCTTGACATCAATACTCTTGATGAAGGGTTTCTCCCTGATCAGTATCCGGTCTGGTTAAAACCAGAATGGGGCGAAAATGCAGATGGAGTTTACTGTGCCAATGATGAAGCAGAATACCAGCTGCTCAAAACCAGAACCCTGAAATCAGGCCGGCCTTATCTGGTTCAAAAATCAGCAGCGGGCGCACGGGAATTCGAGATATTTACAATATGGGAATCTCTCGAATCGACACGGCCCGCCACATTCAGCATCACCGAAGTCAAAAATCATATGGACCGCCTTCCGGTCAATGGTATTTATAATCAGCATTCCTCCTACCATGACCTGACCGATCAGCTAAAACCCGATCAACAATCGAAGATTCTGAAAAATATGGAAAGTATTGGACGATTCCCCATTTCCAGATTGTGTGTTCGAGCAGCGACCATGGAAGATATTGCCAATGGCGACTTTCAGGTCATTGAGATCAATCTGTTCACTCCAATGCCCATTCATCTGCTGGATTCGCGATATACAGGCCGGGAGCGTTGGTCAATGATTCGAAAACTGATCATGTCTTTAGCCTTGGCAACCCGCAACCGAAACCAGACTCTCATGGAAAAACCGGTTTATACACGAATGATACACAACCAGATACGTTATCGATTTTCCACTTCGGCCAACTGATTCCATGCGTAAGCTCAATTCCCTGATTTATACCTGGATCAGCAACCGGTATATGCATGACTGCAGCAATTACAATACTCTTGCAGTCAGAAAAAGCTGCCGCTCCAAGGTCCTGTGCCGCCAGCACTTTGAAAAACACGACTTCCCACATGCTGCCGGAATGAGCTTTGTCTGGCCATGGCAGGCCCATCGGTTTGCACGTAGACACGGATTTCCGGTGGTCATCAAACCAAATGTCAGTGGCTATTCGCGCGGCAGTTATTTTCCGATTACCTCCATGAGGGAAATGTACAAGGCAATCTTCTGGGCCAAGGTCTGGTGGCCTACAACCATCATTGAAAAATATCTGCTCGGTGCAAACTATCGGGTCCTCGTTGATCGCAAGAACCTGATTTCCGTGATTCGACGATACCCACCTTACGTGATCGGGAATGGGCAGCATACGGTTGCGGAACTGATTGATGAGGAAAACCGGATTCGTGACAAAATGCAGCCTGCTCCCACTGTCTACCCCATCAGCAAGTCTTGCAAGGTTCAAATGCATCTCAGGAGCCAGGGACTGGATTTCTCGTCAATTCCGGATGAGGGACAGCATGTGCAACTGTTTCACCGGGTTGCTCTTGCAACGGGGGGCATCGTTGAGACAATTGACCACACACGGATACCGGAAATCAACAAACAGTTTTTTACCGAAGTGGTGCAGAGTTTTGATGCGAATGTGCTGGGCATTGACGTGATTCTTGAGCGAGGCATGGAAGAACCCTATACTGATCAGGAATGTATTTTGGTTGAGGTCAATTCAAGACCCTATATCAAAATGCACCATTATCCCCGATATGGAAAAAAACAGGATTTCCGCAAAGCCCTTGCACAACTGGATGCCCTCGACATTGCTGACCAGGATATCTTTTAGTCCAGAGGCTTTTGAATGTCTCGTCAATTGCCGGCACCCGAACTTTCTCTAACTGTTAACCTGATACCATGAATCCGGATGACCCATTCAAGTAAATCCTTCGGACCAGAACTGGTTCTTGCATTGTCAGCAGCATTATGGGGGCTGTTCTGGATACCAATTCGTGCACTGGAGAATCAAGGGCTGGAACCTGCTCTGGTCACGTCCGGTCAATTTGTCATACCCAGTATCTGCCTGATCCCATTTGTACTGGTGCGCCTGGTTCGCAAACAGTCCCTTGGCTTTCGGCATTTCGATTCCGGCTTGTTGATCGGTGCAGCATTTGCCCTGTATTGCGTAAGCCTGCTGTTAACCGATGTAGCCCGGGCCCTGATCCTGTTCTATGTTATGCCGGCATGGGCAACGTTGATCGAAATATTTCTTCTGAAGCGTCGCTTCACCCTTTTTCGTGGTCTTGCACTATTACTGAGCCTGGGAGGAATGATCGCGATGCTGAATATCGGTACATCCTTTCGTCTTTCCTTGAATTCTGGGGATGCCATGGCTTTATCTGCGGGCCTCTTGATGGCTTTCGGCGTAACCCGGGTCCGGCAGTTTCCTGAATCCGATGTTTTTTCGCAAGTGCTTGCTTTTTTCTTCTACGGCACAATTGTTTCAATTCTACTGCTACTGATCCCTGCTACTGCTCCAAGCACACTGCCAGACATGGATTTGCTTTGGCAGCTACTTCCCTGGTTAGTCTTGATGGGCATCTGTTATCTAATTCCGATCATGTGGGGACTGTATTGGGGTTCAAGGTACGTAGACCCCGGGAGACTGGCGATCTTGTTTCAGTTGGAAGTGATTATCGGGATCGGGAGTGCTGCCTTACTGACCGATGAGCCGTTTGGAATTCGTGAGATAATCGGCGGCTTTCTTGTAGTCAGTGCAGGATTGATAGAGGTTTTTTCGAACACCCAAACCATGAAAACCGAACCCACCATGTCGACGACTGACAATGATTTGTCAACTAATGGAAAATGATGATTTGCCGGGATTTTTGGCGTGCAGGCCACGAACATGAGAGGCTTTTTCCGAATTACAGGTTGGATGGACCTGATGCAGTGAAAGCCTGTAGCCTCTGCCGCCATATGCCGATATGGCAAAGCCCACATGCCGGAAAGCCGAGATGTGGATTTCACGGCTCATGACGGTATGTGGTTGGGGTCAGCAGGAAAGTCCCTTACCCCATTGACATAACATGGATGGGTCATTTTCCCAGCCTGGCCCATTTGTATCAAGGGAATGGACAACAACCATATTCTTGTCCGCCAACAGCAATTCCAATTATGGAAAGTATTTCCCGGTTGTTGTCTGTATGCTATTGTCTTACGGTGATGTCTTGTTTTCCTGTTCAGGCATGAAAAGATGTTTTCATGGCCTGTCGATCCGGCAATTGGAACCCGTCTGGCCATTGCAGGCGATTTTTTCGACTTTTTCACCGCCAGCCGCCTGACCTTGCAACCGGGATTCGCCATGGTCGGGGTGAATGCAGCCATTACGGAACCTGGCAATGGGTCATCCGATATTCGGTCCAGGGCGACCGCGGGACTGTGTCATGCAATCATTGCCCTGATGCCGCCTCATGACGTCCATGTCGAGTCGCACCTGGGAAGCGGTGCCATCATGAAGCGCAAGCCGCCGGCGATGCGCAATATCGGCATTGACCGGGACTGGCGTTCGATCGAGGGTTTCCGAGCCGACCATCCGGTCGAGCTGGTACATGGCTGCTGTCACCGGTTCCTGTCGACGTTCGAGGCGGACCGGGACACGCTGGTTCATGCGGACCCGCCGTATCTCGCAAGTACCCGCAAGGCACCGGATCGCTACCGGTACCCCCGGAATACCACCCAATGTAAAATTGAAATCCCAGAATTAGAATTGCTGACTAGCAACACTGGGCATTGCATCCGGGAGTTCGTTTGCATATAATTCAGGCTGTTTTCACTGATCGGGATATCTTTCCCGGGACGACCATGCACATGCCATTGCCTGACCTGAAAGAACAATCGGGGGGGGGGGGGAGACAGCAGATGCCGAACCCGTGTCGGGGCCTCGGCCTTGATCGGGGCCGCATGGCGGTTTCTCCGTCCGACACCCCCGGAATCCTCCCCGCCTGATTCTTCCGCCCGCGCCGTCGCGGGCATCTGTCATTCTGTCCCAAAACTGCGGCGTGGCCTGCTCCCGGCCCTGCTGTTCCTGCCGTTGCTTGTTGGCCTTGCGACGGAGGCTTCCGCGCAGCACCGCCCCACCGTCACGGTCACCGGCGGCGCGGCGGTGACGGAAGGCGGGGACGCGAGTTTCACGCTGAACCTCAATCCGGCCCCGACCGCGGCCCTGCGGGTCGATTTCACGATCTCGGAGGATACGAGCGGCGGTCAGAGTTTCGTGACCACGGGAGACTACTTCGTCACGGTCGAGGCCAACAGCACCTCGCAGGTCATGACCATCAGCACGACGAACGACATGGTGGACGAGCCGAACGGCAGCGTGACGGCGACATTGACCGCCCGCTCCGGCTACACGGTCGGCACCCCGTCCTCGGCCTCGGTGACGGTCAACGACGACGACGTGCAGCAGGTGCCCAATTTATGGTGGGGAGTCGGTCAGCAACAACCAAATGAGAACAATCATCTCTCGCTTTGGAATTTGGGTGAACACGTGGGAACGGTGCAACAGCTGTCGTTGCAGTCAAACCAGGCCGTGTCCCAGGCGCTCAGCGTCACTGCCACCGTCACCGGGACGGCGACGCACGGCACGGACTACACATTCGGCAGCGGTGTCACTTACTCGAACGGGACCGCGACCTTCACGATACCGGCTGGGACGCAGGGGTTCTTCAAGACTCTCTTTCCGCTCACGATTGTCAATGACAGTGTCAGTGATTCGGGTGAGACGATCATTCTGACGATTGACGACACCAGCACCGTTAATCTGGGGAAACCCAATGAACTGAGAATCACGATCACCGAAGACAGTGGCAATGCCAGCTTTGAGGTTCAGGGCACGCCCCGGGTGGGGGAGACGCTGACGATAGTGCGGATCGTCGATGACCCGGACGGTAACGGCACTATAAGGGCTTACGAATGGGATCAGGTTGCTGACGATGGTAGACGGACTTCGATAGGAACGACCGGGGCAACGCTCACCCTGACGCAAGATCTGTTGGGTCTGAGGATCCTTGCGGGTGTCCATTATACTGATGGGAACGGGAATGTGGTGGAGATCCAGACGGCCCCGGTCGGCCCGGTTCTGGATCTACTCCCCCACGTGAACTTCACGGGCCTTGCCAGTTCGGCGAGTGGGCCGCTTGATTCCCTTTCGGAGTTCGGGTCGTACGAGGTGAACGAGGATGCGGGCTCGGTATGGGTGGAGCTGGAGTTGAGCCAGAAGCCGGAGTACACGA
>JAJEAV010000046.1 GCA_022822625.1 Gammaproteobacteria bacterium
TGGTCAATGTCCCAAATAATGTCATTGATTGATTCAATGCCAACCGAAATCCGAATCATGTCAGGCGTTATGCCTGCCGCAATCTGCTCCTCTTCATTGAGTTGTCGGTGGGTGGTCGAGGCCGGATGAATCACCAGAGTCTTGGCATCACCAATATTTGCAAGGTGGCTCAGAAAATTGACATTTTCAATAAATTTTCCTCCTGCATCCTGCCCACCATGGATGCCAAATGTAAACACCGATCCGGCACCCCTGGGCAGGTATTTTCTGGATAAGGCATGATAGGGGCTGTCAGTATCCCCTGCATACTTCACCCAGGTCACAAGATCGTGCTGCTTGAGATGCTCGAGCAAGGCCATGGTGTTTGAGACATGTCGTTCCATGCGAATCGGCAGAGTCTCAAGACCCTGCAGCATCATGAATGCATTGAACGGGCTCAAGGTTGGGCCCAGGGTACGGAGAGTTTCACAACGTGCTTTCATGGTGTATCCAAAATCACCGAATGTTTCCCAGAAGCGAATTCCATGATATCCCTGTGATGGTTCAGTCATATCCGGAAAATTGCCGTTGCCCCAATCGAACTTGCCAGACTCGACCACCACCCCACCCATCGATGTTCCATGTCCGCAGATAAATTTCGTGGCCGAGTGAACCACTAGGTCTGCACCATGTTCGATGGGGCGACACAAATAGGGAGAGGCAATCGTATTGTCAATTACCAATGGGATGCCGTGTTCATTCGCGATCGTTGCAATCGGCTCGATATCCAGAACATTATTGTTCGGGTTGCCGATTATTTCGCCATACAGGGCCCTTGTTCGGGAAGTAATTGCCTTGCGATAGTTTTCGGGATTGTCCGAGTCGACAAATATGGCCTTTATCCCCATACGCCTGAATGTCAGGGCAAATTGGGTGACGGTCCCCCCATACAAGGTGCTTGATGAGACAATCTCATCACCTTCCTTGAGTATCGTGAGCAATGCAGTCATTTGTGCAGCCATGCCGGTACTTGCGGCGACTGCCGCTCGACCACCCTCCAGTGCCGCCATTCGCTCTTCGAACATGGCGGTGGTCGGATTCATGAGGCGGGTGTAGATGTTCCCGAATGTCTGCAGATTGAACAGACTTGCCGCATGATCCGTGTTATCAAACAGATATGAAGCAGTTTGGTAAATTGGAGTGGCCCGGGCACCTGTTGCAGGATCAGGAAGCGTTCCTGCATGCAGGCACAGGGTTTCAAAATCAAATTCATGATCGCTCATGACTCCTCCTCAGTTCGTGATCGTTTTGTTTCGGGTCGAAGAGATGATCCCGGTGTTTACACCAACGAAGTTGAGACCACCAAAAATTCGGCTATGCTCTATCTTCATGCACCGATCATCGACATAGTCGAGTCCCGCTTCCCGAACAATGTGTTCGGTCTCTTCATTGATGATATCGAGTTGAAGCCATACAACCTTGGCACCTATCTGTATAGCCTGTCGGGCCAGGTCGGGCGTTTTTTCCGCTCTTTGAAAAAGATCGACAACATCAACCTTTTCGGGAATTGAGGCAAGATCGGGGTAGCAAGTCTGCCCGAGAATCTCCGTATAGTTTGGATTGACCGGGATCACATGGAAGCCATGGTCGATCAGGTACTTGGCTGCAAAGTAGCTTGGTCGATACCAGTTTGCAGACAGTCCAACCATGGCCACTGTTCGGGTTTCCAGAAAAATCCTTCGAATTTCGTTGGTATCGGTCATAATCTAAATCTTCAAAACAGGTTCATAATCAGTCCAGACAATAAAGGCTAATTTCACCACAACTGGGTTAACAATTCCATGAAGAACGACAATCCGTATCTATTCAATTTGGATAAGTGCGATGCGAACTATACCCCACTCACTCCGGTATCCTTTCTCAATCGTACCGCTCGAACCTATCCGGAGTATCTTGCCGTGATTGATGGCGACCTCCGGAAAACCTGGAGAGAAGTGTCCGAGCGCACGCGCAAACTGGCTTCAGCACTGCGCAATCTGGGGGTGTCAAAAAATCGAACTGTTTCAATTATTGCCCCGAATTCGTTGTCTATTTTCGAGGCCCATTTTGGAGTTCCCATGTCGGGTGGGGTTTTAAATGCCATCAATACACGTATCAGTCCTCGGGAAATTGCATTCATTCTTGAGCATGCGAGATCGGAAGTGTTTATTGTTGATGCGGAGTGTGCGCCCTCGGCTGGAGAGGCATTGTCAATGATCGACCGTCAACTTACTGTCATTGAAGTCCCCGCCCCGAATATGGAAATGTCACTAGACGGATCTCTCCATTATGAGGACTTCCTGAATTCGGGTGATCCCAATCAAGAAATCATGGAATTGCCGGATGACGAATGGGATGCGATATCTCTCAACTATACATCAGGCACTACCGGCGACCCGAAAGGTGTGGTTTATCACTACAGGGGTGCTTACCTGAATGCTCTCAGCAACATAGTAGCATGGGAAATGCCGCACCACCCGGTCTATTTGTGGACACTGCCGATGTTTCATTGTAATGGGTGGTGTTTCCCCTGGACATTGGCCGCCGTGGCCGGCGTGAATGTCTGTCTACGACAAATTCATTCAAAAAGCATCTTTGATGCAATTGCCGATCATGGTGTTACCCATTTTTGCGGTGCACCGATAATCATGGGCATGATCATTAATGCCAAGGACAATGAGAGACGGTCATTCTCGCATCAGGTGAACATGATGACTGCAGCAGCACCCCCTCCTTCAGCGGTGCTGGAATCCATGGAATCGGCGGGGTTTTCGGTCACCCATGTGTATGGTTTGACGGAAACATATGGTCCTGCAGTGATTTGTGCATGGAAAGGTGAGTGGGACAGGCTGGACGATCAGCAAAAAGCCAGGAAGAAATCAAGACAGGGAGTTACCTATCCTGTGCTTGAAGACCTGAAAATACTGGATTCCGAAACTCTGGCTCCTGTCGCAAATGATGGACAGGAGCTGGGAGAGACGATGTTTCGAGGAAACATTGTCATGAAGGGCTATCTTGATAATCCGGATGCAACACAACAGGCATTTGCCGGCGGCTGGTTTCATTCGGGCGATCTTGGGGTGATGCATGGTGATCAGTATATCCAGCTCAAGGACCGCTCCAAGGATATCATTATCTCCGGTGGTGAAAACATTTCTTCGATAGAAGTGGAGAACTGTCTGTATGCCCATTCCGACGTGATTGCCGTTGCCGTGGTTGCCCGCCCGGATGAAAAGTGGGGAGAAATTCCCTGTGCATTTGTTGAGCGGGCTTCAGGTACCACAGTCAGTGAGCAGGAACTTATTGACTTTTGCAAGAGCCGGATTGCTCGTTACAAGGCACCCAGAGTCATCATTTTTCAGGACCTGCCCAAGACCTCGACGGGCAAGATACAAAAATTCAAGTTGCGAGAGCAGGCAAAATCGATGGATGTTCGCAAATCACAAGGTCAATAAATTACTTCGATCACCATCCGGAACTGAAGCATGGGCAAGGATATGGGTATTTGCTGTCATGGTAGCCGACGGGCATTCCCTGACTGATCATTAATGATGGCTAGCCTCGGTCATGGTCGTATTTCCGGCATCCTGTTTGCGCTCGTTGCGGTGTTTACCTACGGTGCCCAGACTACCCAGGCCAAGATTGTTTACGAGGCTGGTGGCAATGCCATGACCCTGGTGTTCTGGCGTTATTTTATAGCTGCCATTGTGATTGCGGGTATTCTGAAACTGTCTCGACAACCCTTTCGGCCGATGACTGAAATCACATTGCCGGTAATTTATCTGTCGGTGGTGTTTTCAGGCACCATGATTCTGTATCTGAAATCCGTTGAAAGCATCACGGTCAGTTTGGCAGTGCTTCTACTGTATCTGTTTCCTGTTTTCGTGATGCTCATTTGCCTGGTTACGGGGCGAATGCAGGCATCCGTTATCAATATTGGGACATTTTTTGTGGCCTTTATCGGAATTGGCCTGTTGCTAGGCGGCAATGAACTGGGTGGAGGAAGACCCGGCATTTTCCTTGCGATATTGGCAGCCTGTGGTGCCGCCTATACTTTTGTAAAGGGCAGTGATATTGCACCAAGAATCAGTCCTCTCGTTTTGGCCTTCTGGGTTAACATGGTTGGAGTCGTATTGGTTATACCCTTGGTATTTGACCAATACAGTATGCCAATTGGAATCATTCCCTTGTTGTGTCTATTTGGTGCGACATTAAGCTATATTATTGCCATCCTGGCTCACTTTGCGACTCTATCCCGGCTGTCTGCAGCGAGAACAGCATTTATTTTCAATCTCGAACCGGTTGTTTCACTGCTGTTGGCCGCACTTGTTCTTTCGGAGTCGTTGGCTCCCATGCAGTGGGTCGGGGTTGTCCTGATACTTATGTTGCTTCCTCTCTTCAATGCTCTGTACAGGCCTACAGACAGGTCAACAGGTCCATGATAACGAAACCGGGTTCGGATGGAATGGATTCCGGTCAGTTTCTCGTTGATTGCTGGGGTGCCGGAGTGGCAAGTGTCAAGGGAGAAAATGCCGTCCGTCAGGCATTGTCGAGACACGGGTCTGAACGTATCGAACATCTTCTGGCTGTTGGCAAGGCTGCTTCCTCAATGTGCCTGGGTGCCATTGACTGCATGACCCCGGATACCCAATGTCTGGTGATTACCAAGTACGGTCATACTGATCCACAACTTGTCGAAGACCAGCGTTTTCAGGTCATGGAGTCAGCCCATCCGGTACCGGATCAGAACAGTATCAAGGCCGGGACCATGGCGATTGATTTTGTTCAGTCGATTCGGCCAGGCCAGTCGTTTCTGATGCTGGTTTCGGGCGGTGCCTCATCCTTGCTTGAAGTGCCGGTAGAAGGACTGGGGCTGGAATGGCTGGAATACTTGACGGGTGCAATGCTTGCGAACGGATTGGATATCCATCAGATCAATGCCGTGAGAACCCGAATCTCCCTGATTAAGGGCGGTAAGCTAATGGCTCTTTGCAAAAGCAAGTCCGCTCATGTGTTATTGATTTCCGATGTTCATCGTGATGACCCGGCGGTAATCGGTTCCGGTATTGGAGCAATCTCCCCGTCACAATCCAGTGAACCTGAGATTCCGGCAGCGATTGAGGAAATTCTGGCGAGATCCGGGGTATCAACCGAGGGGAATCAGCCCCCTGCCAGTCTGCCGAATTTCTCAAGCAGGGTGATTGCTTCCAACACGGTAGCACGCAATGCCTGCGAACAATTTGCAATGGGGAGTGGCTTGCAAGTTGTCATGAATGAGGAAGCGCTGCACGGCGATATGGACGAAGTGGTGGGTAGGATTTCGGAATTGATTCTAGCTGGTCCTTGCGGGGTGTATATCTTTGGTGGTGAGCCGACTGTCGTTTTGCCTGAAAAGGCCGGTAGAGGAGGGCGCATGCAGCATCTTGCACTTTCCATTGCCAAGCTTATTCGTGGGCGGGCCGGCCTTTTTCTGATTGCTGCAGGTACAGATGGCACGGATGGTCCGACGGATGCGGCCGGGGGAATCGTTGACGGAACCACGTATAGAAAAGATCTGGGGGCAGATTCAGCCTT
>JAJEAV010000088.1 GCA_022822625.1 Gammaproteobacteria bacterium
GACTCTGGTGATTCATCCGGCCTCGACCACCCACCGACAACTCAATGAAGAGGAGCAGATTGCGGCAGGCATAACGCCTGACATGATTCGGATTTCGGTTGGCATTGAATCAATCAATGACATTATTTGGGACATTGACCAGGCTCTCGCCAAATCACAGCAGATATAAGAAATGGTTATGCAGCATGAGAAATAAACAGGGCAACAGGCAGGTAGCCCCGGAACGCCAGGAAAACAACGCGTCGATACCTCTTGGTCATGCACCTACCCCCATTCCCAACAAAAGCATTTTCAGATAATTCCCGTATACCAGCCATATGAACGAGGAACTTGTCGACAAGGTCTCTGAATCCATTCTTTATGGGTTCAGCCGCCATTTCAAGCGTTTCAGCGAAATAACCCAGGAAGCCCAGGAACGCTTTGAGACGGCTGACTGGGATGGAGAAGGCCTTGCTCAGAGAAACCGGATTTTCCTGTATGATGAAAGGGTTACGGAAACAGTCCAATATATCCGGGAACGCATTGATGTCACGGAAATCGACAAGGTTATTTGGCAGGACATCAAACGACAATACATGTGGAAACTGTACGACCATAGCCAGCCAGAACTTGCCGAGAGCTTCTACAATTCGGTGTTCTGTCGACTGTTTGACCGAGAATATTTCAATAATAAACACATCTTCGTCAAACCTGGATCAGCGGTTGGCTTTCTCGATATAGAAGACCCTACCTATGTTTCCTGGTATCCTGAAGATTCGAGCATGCAGGAATGCTTTGGGAATATCCTGAATTCATTTGAGCTGCAAAATAAATGGCAAAATATCGATCGCGATATTGATTCGATCATAGAGACAATTTCTCCCTTGATCGAGATCAACTCCCGATCCTTGCCCTATCTTCACTTTGAGGTGATCTCGTCACTATTTTATCGAAACAAGGCGGCCTACCTTGTAGGGCGGGCTGTGGTGAATCAATCCCAAATTCCGTTTGTCATCCCCCTGTTACTGGACGAATCAGGGAATCTATATGTTGATTCCACCCTGACCGACAGTCAGGATATTGCCTTGATCTTCAGTTTTACTCGGTCCTATTTCATGGTCAGCACTGAAGTCCCTTCAGCTCTGGTCACCTTCCTGTCACCCATGCTGCCAACAAGAAGCTACGCTGACATATACACCTCGATCGGCTTTCAGAAACAAGGCAAGACCCTTTTCTATAGAGAGTTTCTGCACCATCTGCAGCATTCCAGCGACAAGCTGATCATCGCACCGGGTATCAAGGGCATGGTCATGACGGTATTTACCCTGCCCTCTTATCCATTTGTATTCAAGATCATCAACGATTCTTTTCCACCGCAAAAAAACATGGACCGCGCGACTGTCAAGAAGAAGTATCAGATGGTCAAGACACATGATCGTGTCGGCCGTATGGCAGACACTCTGGAATTCTCCCATGTTGCCTTTCCGATTGACCGCTTTTCCGATGACTTGCTTGAAGAGCTAAGGATGAAGGCCCCGTCAAGCCTGACTATCGATGATGAAAACATCGTCATTCGACATTTATATATCGAAAGAAGGCTGGTTCCTCTCAATATCTATCTGGAATCTGCCAATGAGCAGGAATATGACCGGGCAGTTCGCAGCTATGGAAATGCAATAAAGGATATCATCGGATCCGGCATCTTTCCAGGCGACATGTTGCTGAAAAACTTTGGCGTGACCCGACATGGTCGAGTAATCTTCTATGACTATGATGAGATTCGGTCCATCACGGAAATTCGCATCCGGAAAATCCCCAATGCTCGATTTGACGAAGAAGAGTATTCAGCGGAAATCTGGTATGAAACGGAAGAACATGACTTCTTTCCCGAGCAGTTCGATCGTTTTGTCATGAACCATCCAAAATTCAGGACGATATTTCTTGACTACCATTCGGACTTGTTGGATCCCGAGTACTGGAAAAAAGTCCAGAACAACTTCAATAACAAGGTAAGACCGCATATATTTCCCTATAGAGAAGAGAAGCGATTCGTCAATCGTTTCAAGGAGCGGTATGGCGAGAAGGGCTGACCGTTGAGATTTCTCAGGCGAGTTGCCTTTCCTGGATCTCGGCTACTGTTTTGCAATCGATGCAAAGACTGGCGGTCGGGCGAGCTTCCAGGCGCCGTAATCCAATCTCTTCACCACAGTTTTCGCAATAACCGAAGTCTCCAGTCCTGATCAGGGTAATTGCATCCTCAATCTTCTTGATAAGTTTTCGATCGCGATCACGACCTCGTAATTCCAGGGTCATGTCCGTTTCCAGGCTCGCTCGATCCGCCGGATCAGGATGATTTGCGGTTTCGTCCTGAATATGATGTACGGTTCTGGAAGTATCGCTAGTCAACTCTGACATCCATGCGGTCAGGATCTCTTCGAAGTGGGCGAGTTGCGACTCATTCATGTAGATTTCCCCACGCTTCATCTGGTAGGGCTTGATACCATGAATCAGTTTTTGTGTTTTCTTTCTGGCTACCATATTTATTGCCTTGTTTCAAGTGATTTTCGGAACAGGAAATTGTCGATACCAAAAACCGGAGCGGTTTATACCAGAACCGTCCCCCCAATGCAAACTGATTTTGAATCCCTGAAGTTCAAAAGTCATGTCATTGGATTCTCTCCATTGCATTATTCCAATTTCAGGAGATTCATCACGCATAACTTCCCCAGTTTCACATCAAATTGGTCCATGACCTTTTTTACTCTCTAGCGCCCTCAGTCTTCTCGCCTCGGTTGGAGTGACCTGGAGCGGTCTGTAAATCTCGACCCTGTCATGGTCAGACACTCGATATTCAAAAACCTGTTTTCTACCATGTATACCGACTTCATAGTTTTGGGCAACGAGTTCAGGACATTCAGCTAGAATTCCAGATCGTTTAATCGCTTGGGAAATCGTTGTTCCAAAGGGACAATCAAGCGAGATGACAATCTGTTTTTCAGGCAGTGCATACACAACTTCAATCTGGATTGTTTCACTTCCCATTGCCATATATTTCATCTGCCCGTTTGCAGAAGGATTTGACCATTGATTCACAAATTCCAAAAAACAACGGAGTTATGAGCTTTTCAATGAAACCTCCAGCGACCTCAAAATCGAGATCCAGTGATACTTTACAGGAATGGTCATCGATAATCGTAAATCGCCATTCGCCGGATAGTTCCCGAAATGGGCCGTCAACCAGTTCCATGGAAATCGAGTTGTATTTTGTTAGGGTATTGCGGGTCGTAAAAGACTTGCGAAGCCCCTTGAATGCAATGGATACAAATGCAGTAACGGTTGAATCGGTACGCTCAACCTCACCCGACCCTCCGCACCATGGTAGAAAATCCTGATAACAGCCCACATCATCGACCAGTTCAAACATGACTTTTTGAGGGTACGGTACGATTTGGGATTGATTTATCTTGTGCATTGGATATTGATCTCTGGAAATAGCACTGTTTGATAGCAAGACCAATTGTTCTATGAAGAGTCTCATCACATAATCAACAGGTCCACAAACCCGTCAATTCAAATTAATGTAAACCATTACCATTCATTCCGCAATACTCAGTGTTACAAATGAGCGTGAGCGAAAAGCGGGATTTCACCGTGAAGTGAGCCTGTAGGGGTCGGATTTTCCATTTCGGTTCCGGAACATGGGATCATCAGGAGATGATTATCATGCTGCAAACCACTCGTCAACCTGACATCAAGGACCCTATCAACCTTTCATCCCACAACCCGGAACCAACTCCACATCTTCATGCGTTCAGGCTCATTTCCGAATGGGAAAACGCCTGGATGCAATGCCCGGCGTATCCGCCGCCTGTCTGAGAACGGCGGCCGGAACCTTCATCATCATGAGGATTCATGGCGATATCGCCCTGCAGCATGTTCCCGGGATGCGGTCCCCGAATCGCCATCACGATCCCGGCTGAGCCTTCGCACTACCGATCACTTTCCAGGTTGATGCCTGCCGAATTCGGCCGGGTCCGGCATCGCAATCGTATGGAATCCAGTTCCCGGAGCACATCCCCCAGCCCATGGCGCTCACCAACCGGGACCGGGTTCCACTCCGCCCCCGAGGCATCCCCCCGGCCCGGAACAGCGATTCCGGACCGGGGGATGATCTCACCGGCGAACGCCCGAAATCACCACCGCAGGGACGCCTCGAACCCGAAGACGTGCTCGGGTGCCGTGTCCACACTCTCCCTGCGCGTCGCCTTCACCCCGAAGGAAAGGTCGGCAGCCGATCCGGACTCCGGCGTCAGACGCCAGCCGACGCTGTAGTCCCGCGTATCTCCCGAGATACCCATACCGGCGTGCGGGCTGCCCGTGTACCGGCCCGAGAAGGCCGGAAAACCCCACGCACCCTCCAGCGACCAGCGGCTTTCTTCATCACCGCCCTCCATACGGTCCGACAGCGAACCGGCCGCGAACAGCGCATCCAGACCGCCTTCCGAACGACCGCCCAACTCCTGCCGAAGGCTGAACGACGGGCCGCGACCGGTTTCCGCATCCGGATCGAACGACAGGTCCGCGGAAAAACCCCGGTCCTCCAGGTCATCGTCGTCATGGCTCACCAGCGTGCGCCCGGACAGGTCCAGACGGATGCCCGTGGACGGACTGCTCCAGGATACGCCCGCTCCGAGTTCGATTCCGGAACCGGTCTCGGCATCCCCACCGTCATGACGCAGTCCAAGCTCCAGCTTCGGCGTGACCTGGCCACCGCCGGAAAGGGCCACCTGCCAGCTGCCCTCCAGACCAAGACGCAGGCGGGTCACGTCGGAGTCCGAGCCCGCAAGCTCTCCGGTACTGTCCGATTCCGTCCGCGCCCACAGCGCGTCCGCGGTCAGCGCCAGCGACAGGCCGTTTCCGCCCCTCGGCATCAGCAGGTCCCCGCGCATTCCGGCAGACGCCATGGTCCACGTGATGTCGGTCTCGAGGACATCCCCGGATGCACCCGTATCGGGCCTGAGGGAAACATCACCCGTGCCGTATCCGAACGCGCCCCAGAGACCGATCCGGTCCGACGCCCGCAGGGAACCGCCGCCGTCAGGCTCGACTCCACTCCACCTTGCCGTCTCCCATCCGCACCGCACCGTCGCAGGGAATTCCCTCCATCCCCCCCGGGACAGCCCTGCGGGCCGGTCCCGGAGTCCGCATAGATCCCCTCGCCGTCCGACTGCAGCAGCGCAACGCCCAGCAGCCAGCCGTCACGGGCGTAGTCCGCACCCAGCATCGCCGTGGTCGCATCCCCGTCCAGCGAGAACGCGCCCTCCCGGCCGTCAAGGGAAGACCCGCTGCCACGACCCCAGAACGACAGGCTGCCGCCCATGGCATCCTCGCCGCCCGTGGCCGTGAAGCTGCTCCCCGTCACCGCTTCCCGAAGACTCATCTCTTCCGTGCTCCAGCGGTAACCGTTCTCCTTCAGGCCCCAGCCGTGAACGTTTCCAGTACCCGGACTGCTTTCAGGGATCGGAACGTGCCCGGTTCCGATGCCACCGTCTCCCGAACCGCCTGATTCAGGAATCGAGAAACCCGTCAGGGAAGCAAGATCCATATGGCCGGCCAGCGTGCCCTCAACCCCCGCCGTGCGGGGCGCCGCCATCCGGTCCGAAATCCCGTCCAGCGCCTGCTGCGCCACCGTGCGACCGAAGCGCGATCTCGAACGTCTCCGGATCCTCGTCGTGGCTGTCGTCAAGCACCAGGGCCACCCTGACTCTGGTTTCGGTCTCGCCCGGCCTGATCGACGCCCAGACCTTCCGGCTGGCCGCCACGAAGTCCCGGTTCCACCGCGCCGACACCGGATCCGATTCACGCACCCGCCAGTAGAACGAGGCCCCCTTGCGCGTCGCCTCGCTGAGCATCACCGTGAACTCCACCCGTCGGTACGGACCCTCCTGCACCTCCACGTCGTTCACCGAAAGCGTCGGCACACCCACCAACGCGGCATCATCGTCCGAAATCGACACCGTGGCCGTGTCGTCCGGAGACGCCGCCACCGCGTAGCCGCTCTCGGCAATGTCCAGCGTCACCGTCAGGTCCGCATGGGGCACCGGATTGGCCGAAACCGTGAACGAGGCTGCCGTGCCCGCCGACACCGTGTAGCCCGTGCCCGCATCGAGCGTGACGTTCACCGAACCGTCGGGCTCGTCCACGCCGTCGTCGGTCGTGGAAAGAGACAGCACGGCACTCATGGCGCCTGCCCCCAGCGTCAGCTGCCGACTACCCGCGGGATCGCCCAGCACGTCGCCCGTCTGGGCCACGGTGAGCGCGACCGTGAGATCGGTCTGCGGTGCCCGGTCGGCATGGACCGTGAACACCGCGTTGCCACCCTCGTCCACGGCCGAACCGACCGAGAGCCGGAGCTCCGGGATCACGGGGTCCGGAACCGGGTCGTCATCGTCCGCCAACGCAACCGCCCCGGTCGCCGGACTGCCCACCGTGTAGCCGGAACCGTCGTTCACGGTCACCGTCACGCTACCGTCGGGATCGTCCGTACCGTCGTTCTCCGTCGACAGGGGCAGCGTGGCCGAGGTCCGGCCCGCCAGCACCGTCACCGTCACCGCCCCTTCATCCCCCTGGGACAGGAAATCTCCCGCCGCGTCGTCAGCGACAGTCACCGTCACCGCCAGGTCCGAGGCCGGCGCCGGGCTCGAATGCACCGTGAATACCGCATCGCCGCCTTCCGTAATGCCGCTGCCGCCCGTGACCGTGATCTCCGGGTCGGACTGCACGGAGGTGCCCTCGGCCTCGGCCGCATCCTCGATCTCGTGCAGCGCCTTCGCCACCTCCACCCAGCGGCTCATGCCCCGGTCGGCGAAGACCTGCGCCCGGGCCGCCGTCATCGGCTGGAGCGAGGCGTCCGCCACACTCTCCCCGAACGCCAGCAACGCCCGGTCCCACCGGTCGGTGTGCGACTTGTAGCTCTTCCACTTCGGGTCGTTGCGCCACTCATACATCTTCGCAATCAGGACGGCGTAGACATTGACCACCGAGTCCTGCGTGCCCGCGCCCTGCGTACCGCCCGGACCCACCTCGATGGTCGCCGTGCCCGCAAGATCGTCGAACTGCTGAACGCTGCCGTCGGTGCGGACTTCCGGCGTCACCGTCACCGTCAGCGTCATGGCCTCGGCGGCATTGTGGATATACGACCACTCTGTCCCCGTCACGCCGTTCGCCGCACCGTACACGTAGTTCCCCGGAGACACGTCGCCGGTAGACTCGAACTCCACACGGTAGCCCGTGGCGTGCGGAACCGCGTCCCACCTCGCCTTCGCCGTGTTCCCGTCCACCGCCGTCACCTGCACGTTGGAAACCGCCGTGACCGGAGCCTGCACCGCCTCGGATTGCGACATGCTCGTCTGGAAGGATGTCCCCGTGTCGCGAATCAGCACCGTGTGCCCGGACGGGCAGCTCGACGCCTGCCCGTCGTTCACGTCGAAACGGGTCCCGTAGGCCGGGTTGTGGACAGGATTGCCCTGGCTGTCGGTGAGCGTCCGCCGGTTGTCCGTCGACGTCGACGGCGCGTTCCCCGACGTCCCGCCGACCTTGTAGCCACTGCCAGGACGAACCCAGGCGCAAAGATGGTAGTCCCCGGTCACGCCGTACGCGGGCACGTCGAACCATACGCTGTTGGTGGCAGGATATCCCGTGGCCGCCGTGATGACCGTGCCCGTCCAGACCTGATCGGTCCAGGGCACCCGCGCCGCAACCTTGACGCGCCGCACGACGACCGAAGGGCTGATGGTGCCCGGCGGATCGGCGATCCGTACCCCGAAACGCGCAAACCCGCCCTCGTTCACCGCACTACCGGGATCAAGCGTCACCTCCGGATCCCTGGCCTCCAGGTCGTCGTCCTTGATCGTGTAGGTCCCCGGGTAGACCTTTATCACATCCGCATGCTGCACTCCGCCTTGCGACGAAGTGAGCTCCACGGTGAAACCCAGCGTCTCGTCCGGCTCGACCCTGCTATCCATATTCACCTCGACCTCGATCTTCGATGCGTTAAACCCATCCGGTCCGAACTTCTGGTTTATAGTGCATCGGCCCTGCCGAAGGGTGCCATCGAGGAAAATCCGGTAGTCATCGTTCGCACCCCAGGCCGTCTGGGTGTAAAGCCGTGTCGCCGTGCCGACGGTGAAGCAGATCTTGAAGACAATGTCATCCGGTTCCAGTGTATGACCCTTCTGGAAACCGAGCGTCTCAAGGTAGGCCTCGTTCACCTTCAGCTGCACCTTGACCTCCCGCCTCGGGGTAACCGGGCTCAAGGTACGGGAGTTCGCCCCGGGGCCTTCCAGGCCGGAACCGCTGTGGACGAATATATGATGATGATAGAGCGGCTTCGGGGGCGGGCGAACGATCAACTTGGACTGGTCGTCGTTCCTGATCGTGTACGTCGCCTTGCCGGTGCCCACGATCACCCTGTCCTTCATCTTGCTGCGGTTGGTGTAGTCGGGATTGATACAGGTGTTGGTGACTACGCCGGCGGTTTCCGTGATTCTGCACTCGCCCACGAAGGCTTCGCGGAGATTGATTCTCACGGTCACCTTCTCGTCCGCCCCCTTCCTGTAGCGCCCCGCCCTTGATCACCTGGAAGTCATCGCCCCTGATCGCATGGTTTTCGCCGGTGCTGCCGTTCGAGAAGATGACCACGTACTTGACGTCATTGGCCACGGTCTGCGTGAGCGATACCGGGAAAGTGTAGTCGTTGGAGCCCGAGTTGCCCTCGTTCGCGCTCGCCGGCGCGCCGATGTTCAGGTCCGGGTTCTGCTGCGCCTGCACAGCGCCGGCCATGCCCAGCAGCAACGACAGGCCTAGCAGCAACGCCGCAACCGAACGGGGAAGCACGCCGAAGGCGGAAACCCCGACGGAATCAACGAAAGGGGAAAATGACGGAGGGCTCATGATTTCTTTGTTCATGACTTCTTGCTCTCTTGAGGCAGTTCAGGAAAATCGGGGGCGGAACCCCATGGCATCCACAAAGTGTCGTTAAATCGGTGTAACGGAAGCAAAACGGGCCTGTTTCCACCCATGCTTTTCTACAGACGGGAATCTCTACGGAAAAGCCGAATGACTGTCAAATCCGGCGGAACAGAAAACGGAACCGACCGCCGGCTCGAATCCGGCCCCCGCCCCTGACCCTGCCGAACGCCACGAGCCCTACGGAAAGTGGGCCAGGCTCACCACTCCATACAACCTGTAACAGATTCCTCTTGACTGCAAACCACTCGTCAAACTAACATCAAGAACCATGTTAACCCTTCATCCCACAACCCGGAACCAACCCCACACCTTCATCCGTTCAGCCTCATTTCCAAATTGGAAAACGCTTACTCTGTATGATTCGTGTTGCGAGCAAATAAAGTGTTCGGTTTAGTAGCACATGAACTGTCCGCTTTTTGGAGAGACCATGAAGCGGGCAAAATGGCTACAGGAGACCAGACAGATGAGATTTGCAGAGGCCTATGAAGACTGGACGGACAGGCGTCTGACCCAGGAAGAGGCGGCATCCCTGCCGGGGGTATGTTCGCACACCTTTCGGCGTTACGTGTGCCGTTACGAGGAGGAGAGCCATGAGGGGTTGCTGGATCGGAGGATGAACGAGGTGTCCCACCGCAGGGTGCCGGTGGATGAGATGATGCAGGTGGTCGAGCAGTACCATCGGGATCACGAGGGCAGGAATATGCGGATGAATCCCTGTCGATCCATCACGGACCACGGGAACTGGCACGTTACGACAACCAGGGACAACCGGTGGTAAAGTATGCACATGCCGCCGCGTAATGTCCGCCGCGCGCGGCCACTCCACCTGCGCGGAGTGATCGTCAATAGTGGACAATCCATGTGCTGCCAAACCGGACAGTTCTATTTGCTCTTGACATACTCTGTATGATTTGCCACTCATCACGAACAGTTGACTGGCGATCGCAAAACCTCGAAAGATTCGAGATTGTATTGTGTAGCCCAACCTGACAATGAACAAGCAAAAGAATTCAGATACCAGTTTGATCTCAGTCAACAGGAAGGCACGATTCAATTATGCGATTGAGGAAGAGTTTGAAGCAGGCATTGTTCTTGAAGGTTGGGAGGTTAAGAGCCTTCGGGCTAACCGTGCTCAATTGTCAGAAAGCCATGTGACCATCTTCAAGGGTGAGGCATTACTGGTGGGTGCACATATCTCTCCCATGGCTTCGGCAAGCACGCATATCGACCCCAACCCCACTCGGTCTCGAAAATTATTGCTGCATGCAAGGGAAATCAGCAAGTTGATCGGGTTAACGGAACGGGCCGGCTATACGATCGTACCGCTCAAGCTGTATTGGGTTCGGGGTCGGGCGAAACTGCGAATCGCGCTTGCCAAGGGAAAAAAGCAGCATGACAAGCGTGAAACCATCAAGCAAAGGGAGTGGGATCGGCAAAAGCGCAGAATCCTGAAACACTCATAGTCCCTGCATTTTGCAGGAACTTATATACATATAACTTAGACCAAAGATGAAATCGTATCGCCAAACAATCTCTATCGGTGCGAAAGATGCGGAAGGTGGGGCGATACGGAGTTGATGCCCATATCGACCCCTGTTGTGGGGAGGATTGACCTGTGTCAAGTAATGATATAAGCCCCATTTTGTATTCCTGACAATCTTGAATCCTGGATTTCAAAATCGCATACAAGCTGGTATAATATACGCATGAATTTTGGGGGTGACTGGCTTCGACGCTGATTGCGAAACTCCAGGAGCATGCCGAGGTGTAGAGTTCCTCGTAAATCCATCTGCAAAACAATAGTTGCCAACGACGACAACTACGCACTAGCCGCTTAAATCGGCTAGTCCTTTCGCCGATCTTGCCTATAGGGTCGGATTTGAAGGGTCAAATCATATAGGATCGTTCGCCAGTTGTGTCTGTTAACTGGCTACTAAAGGCAAGCAGGCTCGCCTTGTCATTTGGGCTGTCCGACGACTGGATGCAGGGTTAAATTGACGTTCGGACTAAGCATGTAGCCGCCTGTAGCGTAGAATTTGTGGACGCGGGTTCGATTCCCGCCACCTCCACCATAGGTAAGAATCCGCACCATTGTCCGCACTAACCAGGTTGGTCAATGGTGTCGTGATTGCTAAGGCATTAATCCCAGTATTTGCAACGTAGTACGGCTTACCGATATCTGGATAAGTTGGTTTAAAGGTTATTGGCCCCAACAATTTTCTTAGTGCAATGGCAGATTGTCCGGTATTTTGTTCCAATAGTTTCTGAATCGCCGACAGTTTCTCCTCAATCCATTCTACAGGCGGTGACTGAAAGACCTTGGTGTGTGAGCGTTTCATTCCTTCGATTTCAGTTTCCAACATCTGGACTTTCTTTTCAGATTCCTGCAGCGCTTTACCTATTGTTCGGTTTGCTCGACCCTCGGCGACAAATTCCACAAAATTGGCAAGTCGGCGATTTTCAGATGCAAGTTCTCGTTCTTTCTGTCGAATCAATTCCGGGACGTTTGCATAGGGGCTTATGCCCTAATCTCAAAATAGGAATCGGGAAAAAAGTAAAAAGCCTTTTTAAATCAGTGGATTAATGGTAGAATAATGTTTTGTTTGGACAGACCGAGGTCCAGAGGATGTTGAAATTATTGATTATCGCTGAGGAGGAGTTTTTGTCATGCTATTACATCCTTGCCATCCAGGGGAAATACTAAAGGATGAATTTCTTGAGCCGCTAGAGATGAGTGCCGGCGAGCTTGCCAAACGGATAGGTGTACCACGTAGTCGAATTGAACGATTAGTAAATGAGACTTCTCCTATAACGGTCGATACGGCATTGCGATTGTCCCATTTTTTTGGTTCTACGCCGCAGTTTTGGCTAAGTTTGCAGAATAATTATGACGTTGCAAATACAAGTATCGAAATTGAGGGCATTCAACCACTTGAGCGAATCGCTATGTAACGTACCTTGGGACCAGAAAAGACCGGAATTGAAGTATTTGAAAATTCTTACATTAGATAAGTACTGATTTGGTATAGACATTTTAAAGACGAGTCCTTCATCAATGAAAATCACTTCCAGGACAATTAAATGAGCGTAACTGGCAAGATGGCAGAGTCCACGGTACGCATCGAGTGCTTTAACCATAACTCCGATGATCGCATTAGTATTGGTACAAGTTTCTACTGTGTTTTTCGACAGAAGTTACCTGTACTCATTACAAACAAGCATGTTGTTAAAGGTTTTCGCAGTATTCGAATCTTTCTTCCAACCACACCTGATTTACACCAAGCAACTTCGGAACGGAGCAGGAGCGTAACGTACCATCAATTGAATGAAATTGTAGTTTTTCACGGTAACCCAAACATTGATTTAGCAGCAATTATGTTACCTCCAATACTTGACAAGAACGTCAATGACGGAAGCACCATCCACCTCCCAGATATCAGCCCAGATATTTTTGTCACGGAAAATATTGAGAATCAGTTACGTTTTGTCGAAGACATTTTGGTCGTCGGGTATCCGCAAGGTCTGTGGGATAAATCTCGAAACCTGCCCCTTTTTCGACGTGGCATCACATCTTCACCTGCCATGTTAGACTACGACGGTCAGGCTAAGTTTTTGATCGACTGTTCGATTTTCCCAGGGTCCAGTGGCTCGCCAGTGTTCCTTTACAACTACCCCGCCTACTTTGAGGATGGACAATTCAGTCTTGGCGAACGCTGTTCTCTTTTGGGGATTGTCTCATCTGTGTTAATCCACAAGATTGAGGGAATGGTGGTAGAAATTGATATTCCGACAGCTACGACTGTCAGCAATTTGCCAATGCCGTCTAACCTTGGCGTCGTGGTCAAGGCAAGAGAGATTCTGAAACTCGCCGAGGCTATCCCTGACTAAGGCACTACGATTTGACATTACCAATCTCAATGATTCCTGTGACAAATTCACTTCGTAGGGGACGGGAGACGATTGCCGGCACATTTATCGATCGGTTTTTTCGCCGACTCGATGATTTGGTTGCAAGCGAAAGATCCGCTTGATCTTGATTTGCCAGTATACCAACCGCAGGCTCTGAAGAGAGTCTTGGTGAGATACTGGAGTGTTCGGATGTCGAGAAACTGAATTTGATTTTTGGTTACTGCGTGCAAGTACGCTTCGTGAACAGTATTCTTCAAATAAGCTCCGATGAATTCTTCACTGTGCACAATCGTTTATGTAAATCAATGCTTTGGCAACAGTTTTATCACTGATATTTAGGTGTTTGGCGATTTTTCTGTTACTAAATCCGAGTTCTTTCAGATGGAGGATTTTCTTGGCGATATGTTGGTAAATCGGTTCTCGTATAGTATTGATAACTACACATTGGATAGGGATGTTGACGAAGGTGCTGATTCTTACCGTCCATGTCCACCACTAACATGTCCCGAATGTCCAGTATACCGCTCTGAAGCCATGGACAGTCTAACGGTCGGCTTTCTGCACATACTTCAAACATCATGGTATATTCTTCGATTATTGATATTCCGACGTTAAGATCGGCTTGATAAAAAAACTCGAGAACAGGGCAGGTTCCATCCCCCAAAAGACCAGGGACTTGAAATCGGCACATTTGGGAAATTTAGATCGGTATTGACAACTCTTTCCAGCTCGGCAAACACAATGGACCCGCAGTGGCCGACATGAAAAAGCCTTTTAGTTCCAAAAATGTCGAATTGGACGGTGTAAACTTCAGGAAATAGTCAGTCTGATTATTGCCATGTATCTGAACCGTCGTCTGGGGGAATGAAAAAGTGAAAGAGAAATTGCGGACAACGGCGATTGTTGCACTGATGCTCAGTAGCAGCGCCTGTGCGACAAACCCGGCAGGATCCGGACCCGGTTCGGAGCAAGTTCTCTATCCCCCGGGAGCACATATCGAATTCGACCACAAGTGCTCGGACAAAGAACCCCGACAAGTCGAAGCCTATGCCCGGATGGAATCACCTGATGGACAGGCGCGGGCGGTTGCCACGATCTTGACAGGCTATCTATCCGAGGAAAGGGATAGGCTTCGGGTCGAAGTACGTCTACAGCGGCTAAAGATCGACACAGGCGGTTCGTGGCGGGATACGCCATGGACAATCCGGTTGCTCGCAAACAGCGGCCATCTAGTTCTGGAAAGTCCGGAAACAAACAGTTTTTTCAGTCATGAGAGAGGACTGCAACATTTCCGAACTAGAGAGGACGGTACGGCGGACTGGATCACGTTCGTGGAACCGGGCGAAGAGACCGACGGGGCGCAGTCCTTCTACCATGTAAGCCCAGACCTTGGTTTCGCCATCGCTGACCTGGGCATAACCGGTCCGGAAGAAAAATTCAATCTTGCGCTGGAGATAAGGAACGAGAAGAACGGAGAGACCATCCAGCTTCCAGGGCCGCTCGTGCGAGTGCCGGAAAGAGTGTGGGCAATGAAAGTACCGGCTCCGAGTCGCCCCCTCGGGCTACTGGAGACTTTGGACCCGACAGAAGAGGATGGATTACCCCAGTTCCTAGGCCGGAGCTGGAAATATCGCAAGTGCATTGAGGAGCGTCGAGCCGCGAAACGGTTTCTGGGGCCGTATGTTCCAGACGCTTGATTTTGATTGCCCACAGTATCCCCTTGTCAATGATTACTCCAGTCCCGCTTTTGAACTAAAGAACTTGGTGACAACAAAATATCAGGCGTACTTGGCGAGAATTTGCGAGTTACGTTATAACGGCTGGAAATACAAAAGGAGTTTTCACTCCTTGACAGGCATGTTTAGGCAGGACGTTTGTCCACTTACTCCATTCCTTGAAAAATGCCGTGTTGAGACATGCCCATGGTGAAGAACTGCCAGGAACACGGGTTACCATACTTTCAGATTTGCGACAGTTGAAGAGCAGTCGTACCTGCTTTCGGGCGTTTTCAGGTGTTCCGGTGATTTTTCTACCCCAGACCTAGCAAAGGTGGAAAATGACAGGATACCCCGACTATATTCATGCTCCTGTTGGATAGTTGCATAGGTGAAAACTCAACATCCCCGTGCCGCGATTTCGTTCACTGCAGTTTTTGCAAAAACGAATCCTGCATCAAGTACAGCTTCAAGCCTGGCATCGAGGTAAAATCGACCAGCAAGGTTATCGCAAGGGATTTTCGAAACTTGAAAACCTTGAAATCCAAAATCGGGGCACGGTTCGAATGTGGATTCGTCGCATACCCCGGCAATGACTTCGTCCAGCTCGGAAACCGGTTATATGCGTTGCCACTGGCGTCACTTTGAAGACAACTGCCGTATCTCGAAGTCAAGCTGACCCTGCTTCAACCTGACGATGACCTTGCCCCCTTTCCTGGCCAGCTTCCCAAACAGTAATTGATCGACAATGGACTCCTTGATTTCCTTCTGAATCACTCTCGACATCGGCCTTGCACCCATGGTCTTGTCATATCCCTTCCCAGCCAGCCAGCGAATCGCATCATCCTCAACCACCAGGCTGATATTTCGATCTTCGAGCTACTGCTCCAGTTCCATCAGGAACTTCTTGACCACATGGATGATCGTTTTCTCATCCAGCCCATTGAAGTGAATGGTCTTATCCAGACGGTTCCGGAACTCGGGGCTGAACAATTTCCTGATCGCTCCCAGGTCATCCTTGGCATTGTCCTGCTCGACAAACCCCATCGACTCTCGTGCGGATTCCTCTGCACCGGCGTTGGTAGTCATCACCAGAATCACGTTACGAAAATCTGATTTCCGACCATTATTGTCAGTCAGACTACCGTAG
>JAJEAV010000043.1 GCA_022822625.1 Gammaproteobacteria bacterium
AAACAAGGTGTGTTAGCCAGCATCAAAACTCTGGAATTCAGCATTTCTGCTGATTCCAGAACATGAAAATTCACGGGTGTCTCAATGGGCCAGCATAATCTAAGAACCTTGTCTAAGAAGATTCAAAACCGGGAAATCAAGGCAGAATCCCTGGTGTCTGATGCTCTTGACCGTGCCAGGCAAAGTCAGCATGTATTTACCGCCATTGACGAACAGATTCTGGATCAGGCTAAACTCATTGACAACAATTTAGATGCGGGTAATAGCCTGCCTGTCCTCTCGGGTATTCCTACTACTCTCAAGGACCTGTTTGATATACAGGGCCAGTTGACTCTGGCAGGCTCTATCGTGCTCAAGCACTATGCCAAACCTGCTTCATCAGATTGTGCCGTCTTGAAACCCCTGCGCAAGTCTGGCTTGTTATTTCTGGGGCGTACCAACATGAGCGAATTCGCTTTCTCTGGATTAGGAATCAACCCGCACTATGGCACTCCCAGGAGTATTTGGGGCCGGTCAGAGGGCCGGGTTCCAGGAGGATCATCTTCCGGCAGTGCGGTAAGTGTTGCTGAGGAAATTACCCCCATATCAATGGGCACGGATACTGCCGGGTCGTGCCGAATCCCAGCCGCCTTCAATTCCGTAGTCGGAGTCAAGCCCAGTTATGGGAGGTTTTCATTGCAGGGTATATTTCCATTGTCACATTCGTCAGATGCCCCCGGCCCAATTGGTGTAGATGTGGACAGTTGCTATATCATTGATCAGATTATCAGTGGCGATTGGGATGGCTATGGCGAAATCCCCGCCATCAGATCAACCAAGATCAGTGATCTTCGGTTGATGGTTCCAGATTCCGCCGTACTTGTTGATCTGGACCCCGAAGTCGAGGATTGTTTTGATCGTGCAATGCGGGTTCTGGGAGATGCCGGTGCATACATCCAACGATATACCGCCTCGGTGATTGACGAGTGTGTTGACCTATTCCTGAATCGTGCAATTGCCGGCTATGAAGCCTATGTCCAGCATAAGGACATGATGCAGAGTCATGCTGATGAATACGATCAATCTGTCTTGTCTCGAATATCTTCCTATCAGGAAATCACAGATTCTGAACAGGAAGCACGCTATGCTGCCAAACGTAAACTCACTCGGGATTTTCAGAATCTGATGAATAAAGGCAGGTTTGATGCCATGATTAGTCCGACAGTGAGCTGCATTCCTCCTACAATTGCACATGCTTCAGAGCAGTCATACACCAGATCGGTAAATCTTCGATGTTTGCGGAATACAGCCATTGTCAACAACTTTGATGGATGTTCAATGAGTTTGCCCTGCAACGATTATGGAGCTGCCCCGGTCGGATTGATGATTTCTTCCATCAACGGGGATGATGCTCGTCTATATCAAATTGGCTTTGCTGTTGAGAGTATATTGAATCAGGCTCGGACTGTTGACTAGCCTAACGGAATGCTTGATCAGGATCAAAAGACAACCAATGCAGGCGATGATTGATACAAGTACCAGTTTGCCGCCTCCCCTGGCTGAGCGCGTGGAGCGATTCCTTTCGCACAACAGCCTTGAACTCACCGATTCAGCAAGGTGGGTAATTGGCATGAGCGATTTTGTAGCCAAAGTGGCCCAGAGTCAGAAAGACTGGTTCATTTCTGCCATAAATGACAAAAGTCTGGATCAGCATCCCGCCGACTGGGGCCTTTCAGAAGAGGTTTCTCAATTGCTCACAGGGGTCGAAGATATGGACGACCTAAAGCAAATCATGAGAAAACTGCGTGATCGAAGACAGTGTTGGGCAATCTGGCGCCATATTCTGGGTCTGGCTTCTTTTGAGGAGACCACAACTTCGACAACTGCTATGGCGGAAATTCTTATTGACGCTGCCCTAGGAGTTGTTGAAAAAAGGGAGCGCAAGCGTCAGGGTGTGCCGATTGGAGAAAAGTCGGGCGAGGAGCAACGCATGGTTGTGTTCGGCTTGGGGAAACTGGGAGGTCAGGAACTAAATCTATCTTCCGATGTTGATCTCATTTTTGCATTTTCCGAACCCGGCAAGACTTCATCAGGTCAGGACAGCCAGAATTTCTTTATTCGAGTCGGCCAGCGTCTTATCGATGCGTTGCATACGGTAACCCGGGATGGGTTTGTGTTTCGTGTGGACATGAGACTTCGAGCCTACGGAACCAGCGGGGCTCTGGCCATGCATTTTCCGGCCATGCGCAGGTATCTCGAAACCGAAGGCCGGGATTGGGAACGTTACGCATATATAAAGGCCAGACCGATTGCCGGTGACATGGAAGCGGGCCAGGAATTTCTGAAATCAGTACAACCATTCGTATACCGCAAATACATGGATTTCGGCTCGATCGAGTCGATGCGTGATATCAAGGCACTTCAAGACAATCGACGGGATGCTGATGACATCAAACTCGGGGTAGGAGGGATACGCGATGCGGAGTTTTCGGTTCAGGTTCAACAACTGATGCGGGCCGGGCGTCAACCGTCATTACGGGTGCCTGCATTTCTAGACGCACTGGCCGAGCTGGGAAAACTCGAATTATTCGGTGAAGAAACCGTAGAGCAACTGGAAGAAGCCTATCGCTTTTTCAGGCATTCCGAGCACAGCGTTCAGGCAGAAGCAGACCGACAGACGCAACGTTTGCCGGCCAATGATATCGGTCGGCTAAGGCTGGCATTGTCTCACGGTTACAACAGTTATGAACAATACATGGCAGAACTGGGCAGACATCGCTCAAATGTCGAGGTCGTATTTGACCAATTGCTGGTAATCGATGGTACGGAAGTGAGTGAAAATCTCTGGGAGAATCGTGGTAATCCCGAAGTCTTCCGCCAGGCAGGGTTTGAGAATCCCGAAAAAATCACTCAGGAACTGGGGCACCTGGCAACCGCGAGGGATCGTCAGTCTGTCAGTGATTCAGCCCGTAAGCGTTTGGATGAACTGCTGCCCAGATTCCTGGATGCAGTCGCTCGTAGCACAGAACCTGATCACAAGATTGCCAATCTGGTCCCGATCCTTCGCGATGTTCTTGGTCGATCAACGTATCTGGCATTTCTCCGGGACAACCCATCTGCCATGGAACGTTTCATTCGCCTGGCCGGAAACAGCAAATGGCTGGCCGAGCAGTTTCGTATGCGACCCATGTTCATGGATATGCTGCATGATTCATCCATTTCTGTTTTGGCAAACCCGCCTCCAGAGCGACAGGAGTTGATCGAAGCTCTGGTGGAGCGTCTGAAACCCGACTTTGATGAAGAAACAACTCTGAATGAATTGCGGGAGTTCAAGGAACGACATGTATTTCATGTTGTGCTTGGTCAGTCTTTGGGTGTGCTCCCCTTGATGCTGGCCAGTGATTACCTGACTTTCCTGGCTGAGGCCATGTTGGAACATGCCCTGAAAATATCCTGGCAAAGCCTGCGCGCGCGTTATACGGAAGAGTTATCCAAATCCGGGGATGCCTTTGTCGTAGTGGGTTATGGAAAGCTTGGCGGTATTGAACTCTCTCCGGGCTCCGACCTTGATCTGGTATTTATTCATGACATGTCAAATGAGGCCGTTCCGTTTATTCACCGCCTGGTTCGTAGGCTGTTGAGTATTTTGACGTCACAGACCTATTTTGGTGCCTTGTACGAGGTTGATATGCGACTTCGGCCATCGGGTAAGGCAGGTCCGATGGTCACAAGCCTATCTGGTTTTGAACATTATCAAAATCAGGAAGCAGAGGTATGGGAACACCAGTCGCTGGTCAGGGCTCGGGCGGTTGCAGGCGATACCGGGCTGTGTGAGCAGTTCGAGGAAGTACGCCGAAAAATTCTCTGCAAGGAGCGGGACAGGGACTCCCTGCGTCAGGAAATTCTGAAAATGCGTAACCGGATGACGGACCATCATGATGCAGATGCGGATATCAAACTGGGTGTTGGCGGTGTTGTTGATATTGAATTCATGGTTCAGTTCATTGTGCTGGCATTTGCGAATCAGCATCCGGAGCTGACTACTTATTCCGATAATATTCGAATTCTTGAGATTGCGGGTGATTGTGAGGTTCTGGGCCGAGACGATGCGGACCAGCTGACCTGGGCCTATACGGCACTCCGGTCCCAAATGCATCGGCACATGATGGACATGAACGATACACATCTAGATGAAGACATCATGAAGTCGTATCGGGAAACTGTCAATCGTATCTGGGAGCAACTGTTTGACAGTCCGCGTATTGGCAAACGGGATAAATCACGTAACAAGGTAGAAAAACCAGACTGAATTGATTCGCCTGATTCACCCCGGAATTTTGGAATATTCCTTCAAAATCTCTTCAACGGCATCTTCTGATCTTGGCATGAACCGCTCAATCATGCAAGGAGTACGAGAGGACATCTGGTCTTTCCGGTGCAGTCTTTGACGGCTCATTAACACGTTGTGATATTCCGCTTCAGCCATAATTTCCAGACTTTTTTCATTGATGTCTCGACTGCCTCCAAAGGGAGCAGAAAACACATTCTCAAGGCAAGCCCTGAAACATTCCGAGAGCCATAGACGGGGCTCGTTGATCTCGTGAGCTTGTTGTTCATCAGTCAAGGATGAAAGTACATAGTGCCTGGCACCATGGTTAACCACGGATAATATCCTGTGGGATTTTGTACAGGACTTGAGGTCATTCGAATCCATATATGTCCGGTCTTGTGTTATTTCTATCCCGTGATCGTTGAAATACTTGTCCAGGCACTCATCAATCAAGGCGCTATTGTTCGCCGGGTGTTTGCTGAATCGATAGAATGTGCCCTCTGTCACCGACAGGTCACAGGTGGCCACGAAATCCTCTGCCAGATCATGCTGAACAAGGAACCGGATTTTCTCTCTCCAATTGATCTGACCCTGCAGGACAGATGAGTTTACACACAATGTGGCAGGTATCTGTGCACCTTCAAGAATCGGCAGGGCATTTGTCAATACATTCCGATATCCATCATCGAACGTGATCGTGGCGAGGCCTGCCGGATCTTCCGCAGATACGAATTCAGCCATTGAAACAAACAGGAATGCTTGATATAGCTCGCTGATGTGTTTCTCAAATATGTCTGGCGATACATTGTGTATTCGATTTTGAGACAGGCCGGTATCGCTTGACACGGAATGATACAGAAGCATCAGTCCATGTGTTTTCGACAGGCTTCTTAGCGTATTTTGGCGATGGTTATCCATAATGTGCATAAGACTGATACTGACTGGTTGTGGGCAGAGAACCCCGGTCTCGAAAACACAAGGAGCATCCAGCCCCAATAATACAACATGTTTCTTGCCCGAGTGGCATGGTGAATGATCGCAGCAGGGCAGTCTACCCTGTGAAGTTTTATAAGCTTTGGATTATCATGAAGTATTTTTGCGAGTTCGGGATATTGTAGACAGAAGTTACAAGACGAGATACCGGTACCGTAACTGTAATTGTGCTCAAGGTCGTAGTTGTAATGGAGATAACTGTTTCCGACAAACAACAGGTTTGACGGTCTGGAGTTGGAGAGGGCGGTCACCTTGACCGCCGGATCTGCCAGGCCTACCGGAACGAAGATTTCCAGGAAGACTATGGCAAAGACGGAAAGATCCCGATCCGCAGCATTTTCGAGAAGTTTATCGAATCGCGTCTGAATATCTACATCGCAAGCTACATTTCGTGCCTTTGATCTATCTCGCCTTGATGCCTGACAAAGCATTCTGTTTCAGGAATACTCCTTTGCCTCCCTGGGTCACGGATCCGGTCAGAACACTTCCGAAGAACGCTGTTCAGGCCCGACACCGACAGGTCTTTGGGTAGAAGCAGCAACTTCATCCAGATCGTGAAACTGGAAGCGTACTCTATCAAGATACAAACAGACTGCATGAATCCCTGACTTCAAAATACCCCCAGCATTCAACTTTGGTTCATTCGTCGGGAATTGCTGCCGTGCAGCCTTTCAACTTGATATACAATATCCACTGTTGCTGACGCGACTTTCTGGAGCGCTATGGCAGATATTCTCACAATACGGAATCTCCAGGTCGAATTCGACTATCACAACAGTCGAATCCCAGCGGTGAGAAACATCAGTTTCAGTATCCCCCAGGGACGAACAGTCGCATTGGTTGGTGAATCTGGTTCGGGCAAATCAGTAACTGCCCAGGCAATCATGCAGATTTTGCCCAAAAAAGCCCATATCACGCACGGAAGTATCCACTTTGATGATCCGGAGAACCGGAAGTCAACTGAAATTGTCTCACTGGATCCCATGGGTAGACAGATGCGTGCGATCCGGGGTGGAAGAATATCCATGATCTTCCAGGAGCCCATGGTTTCATTGTCCCCCGTACACACGGTTGGAAACCAGATATCCGAGGCCGTTCTACTGCACCGCAACGTCAGCAAGCCTGAAGCACTGAGCCTCTCGGAAGACATGCTTGAGCGAGTCGGCTTTCCTAATCCGAAAAGAGCCATAAACACCTATCCATTTGAATTGTCGGGCGGTCTCAGGCAACGAGCAATGATCGCATGTTCCCTGGTTTGCAGACCGGCTATCTTGATTGCGGATGAGCCGACCACCGCTCTTGACGTGACCATTCAGGCGCAGATCCTGAAGCTCATATCGGATATGCAGCGTGAGTTGAACATGGCCGTGCTGCTGATTACCCATGATCTGGGAGTGGTGGCTAACGTTGCCGATGAAGTGGTGGTGATGTACCACGGACAAATCATGGAATCCGGGATGATTGAGGATATTTATCGCAACCCCTCGCACCCCTATTTGAAGGCACTGATGAAGGCGATTCCCCATTTCGACATGAAGCCCGATGAGAGGTTGATTCCGGTTCGGCATATTGAATCATCAGTAGGAGAATTACTACGGATGGATGTCGATAGGGAATTGTCGGCAAACCCGATACATCTGGAGGTTCGTGGCATCAGCAAATCATTCGGGATCAAGAAAAATCCGATCTTCGGGAAATCGGAGGCATCTGAAATCAAGGCCGTTTCCGGAATCGGGTTTGATGTCTATCGTGGGGAATGTTTCGGACTGGTTGGCGAGAGTGGTTGCGGTAAAACCACACTATCCAAGATTCTCATGAAGGCTCTTTCCCCAGACGAAGGGAATATTGTCTACCATGACAGGACTGCCCGACAGGGGATTGATGTGCTTGCTCTTGAAGGAAACGAGTTGTTCGAGTTCAGGCGCAAGATGCAGTTTATCTTCCAGGATCCATTCAGTTCCCTGAATCCAAGGATGACCGTGTTTGACATTATTCGCGAACCCCTGCTGATTCATGAGATCGGAGATATCGAATATCAACGCAAACTTGTCAAGGAACTGGTTCGGGTGGTTGGCTTGGATCCGCGATTTTTGAACCGCTATCCACACAGCTTTTCAGGCGGCCAACGCCAGCGACTGGGAATTGCTCGAGCGCTTGCCCTGAAGCCTGATTTCGTGATTTGCGATGAGCCTGTATCGGCACTGGATGTCTCGATTCAGGCGCAGATCCTGAATCTGCTGAAGGATTTGCGAAAAGAGCTGGGGCTGACCACCATATTCATTACCCATAATCTTGCGGTTGTGCACTATATTGCGGACAGGATCGGTGTGATGTGCAGGGGTAGGCTGGTTGAAATCGCCGATCGGAATTCCCTGTTTGAGAATCCGGTTCATCCATACACTCAAGCACTATTGAGTACTGTCCCGCACCCTGATCTCGCCAAACCACTGGATTTTGACAGTACCCTGGAATCACAGGCCTCTGATCCTGCATCATGGCTAGCACCGTTTCGCTGCAATGAATCCACAAGTCTTGAACTGCAGGAAGTCAGGCAAGGCCACCGTGTCTTGAGAGAGACCTGAATTGATTTTCCGCCCATTCTTGAAATTCACGGCCCTGACTGCGGCATTCCTGCTAATCGCACAGGTCGTACTGGCCAATTCCGAACATGAGTCACCTTTTCTTATCCAGGCGGTGCAGTCGGGAGACCTCCCTCCCATGTCAGAGCGATTGCCGGAAAATCCACGGATTATGCAGACCTCAAAAAATGGTCTGACCTCCGGAAAATACGGCGGGGTCTTGCGGATGCTGATGGGGAAGGAAAAGGATATTCGCCGGATGGTGGTTTTTGGCTATTCTCGGCTGGTTGGATTCAACCTCAATCTGGAGTTGACGGCTGATATTCTGGAGTCTTACGAGATTCGTGAGGGACGCGAGTTTGTTTTTCATCTGCGTAAGGGACATCGCTGGTCTGACGGACAGCCATTTACCTCGAATGATTTCCGTTTCTACTGGGAGGATGTAGCCAACAACGACGACTTGTTCCCCTTCGGGCCTCCAAAAACGTTTCGAGTGGAAGGTGAGTTACCGATTGTCGAGTATCCGGATGAATGGACAGTTGTCTATCGCTGGAGTCGTCCAAATCCCCATTTCCTGATTGAACTGGCCTCGCCAAGACCGCTGTTCATTTACATGCCGCGCCATTATCTGGAATCCTTTCATCCGCGCTATGCTGACCGGGAGAATCTTGATGAACAGGCCAAAAGTCGTGGTAGTCGCAACTGGTCCGGTTATTTCCTGAAGAAGGCCAGACAATACAGATTGACGAATCCTGAATTACCTTCATTACAGCCATGGGTGAATACCACGAGCCCTCCGGCAGAGCGGTATGTCTTCAAGAGAAATCCCTATTTCCACAGAGTGGATGAGAATCGGCTACAACTGCCCTATATTGATCAGGTTCAGATCAATATCGTGTCAAGCAGTCTGATTCCGGCCAAGACCGGAGCTGGTGAATCCGATCTTCAGGGGCATTATCTGAGGCTCGACAACTTCACGTTCCTGAAAGAGGGAGAGCAACGAAACGACTATGATGTGCTGTTGTGGAAGACCCTGAACGGATCCCACAAGGCCCTGTATCCGAATCTGAACAGTCGTGATGAAGAATGGCGGAAGCTGGTGCGTGATGTTCGTTTCCGACGGGCCTTGTCGCTTGCAGTCAATCGACATGAAATCAATCAGGTAATCTACTACGGTCTTGCCAACGAGAGCGGCAATACAGTCTTGCCGGAATCGGTTTTCTATGAGGATGAAATGCAGACATGGGCTCGATATGACCCGGAACAGTCCAATGCCTTGCTGGATTCCATCGGACTTCGTGCGCGTAACAAGCGGGGGCTGCGATTGATGCCGGATGGCCGCCCTTTGGAGGTGATTATCCATACAGCGGGGGAGTCGACTGAAGAGACGGACATCCTTGAACTGATGCATGACAGCCTGCTTAAGGTTGGCATCAAGATTTATACCAAGCCCTCGCAGCGTGAGGTGTTTCGAGAACGAATATTTTCCGGGGATGTCATGATGTCGGTTTGGACCGGTCTGGAAAATGCCATGCCAACGTCCGGGTTCAGCCCGGATGAACTGGCACCAACCAGCCAGAACCAATATCAATGGCCACGCTGGGGGCAATATCATGAAACAAGTGGCAAGGTAGGTGAAAAGCCGGATCTTCCCAGTGCACGGCGGTTGTACGACCTGTACCTGACATGGTCGGAAACTACCGATGTTCAACAAAAACAGGAAATCTGGCGGGAGATGTTGCACATCCATACCGATGAAGTCTTCAACATCGGGATCGTGAACGCGGTTCCGCAGCCGATAGTTGTCAATGGCAGATTGAGGAATATACCAATCGAGGGATTGTATGCCTGGTTTCCAACATCCTATTTCGGAATTTACTCCCCCGACACGTTCTGGTTCGATGAGTAGTTCCCGAAGAACGCTTCAAGGGAGGGCTTGATGATTGGGTATATCCTGAAAAGGCTGTTTTTCATGATCCCGACCTTGTTCGTGATCAGCGTATTGGTGTTTGTGATTATCCAGTTGCCGCCCGGGGACTATCTGGAAACCTATATTGCTGAATTGCAGAGTCAGGGAGAATCTGTTGACCCTGATCGAATCGAGTTTTTAAGAGCTGAATACGGTCTGGACAAGCCAATATACGAGCAGTACCTTGTATGGGCGTCAGGCATGCTGGTCGGAGACTATGGGTATTCCTTTGAGTATGGGCTACCGGTCAATGAAGTGATCGGCGATCGCCTGTTTCTGACCATCATTATTTCTGTAGTAACGATCGTATTTACCTGGGCGATTGCCTTTCCAATCGGAATTTACTCGGCGACCCATCAGTATAGCTGGGGGGATTACGGACTGAGTTTTATCGGGTTCCTTGGTCTGGCAACCCCTAATTTCCTGCTGGCCCTAGTGATGCTGTACCTGGCCAATGTGTATTTTGGAACTTCGATCGGTGGCTTGATGGACCCAGAGTATATTGACCAGCCCTGGGGAATCGACAAGCTTATTTCCGTACTTGAGCATTTGTGGATTCCCGTGATAGTCATCGGGACCTCGGGTACTGCGGGCATGATTCGGAGACTTCGAGCCAATCTGCTTGATGAGCTGCAAAAGCAGTATGTGGTCACAGCCCGTGCCAAGGGCATGCAGGAGAAAAAACTGGTTCGAAAATATCCGCTCAGGATGGCGATGAACTTCTTCATTGCCGATATCGGCAGTCTGCTGCCCAGTGTCATTTCAGGTGCCGAAATTACGGCCGTCGTACTTTCGCTACCGACTACCGGACCGATGATGTTGAATGCCCTGCAAAGTCAGGACATGTATCTGGCCGGTTCATTTCTGATGTTTCTGGCCATGTTGACCGTGGTTGGTGTCATGCTTTCAGATATTTTGCTGGCAATGCTGGATCCGCGAATACGCTTACAGGGAGGAGCGACCAAATGAGCACGCATTACATCTCGGAAGCACCATTCGACCCGCATTCTGTTGAGCAGCTTACGCCCGAACAGGAGAAGTTGTATCTGGCATCACAATGGCAGTTGATGTGGCTCAAGCTGAAGCAGCATCGACTTGCCGTTGGCTCAAGTGCAGTATTGATCGTAATTTACCTTTTGGCGTTATTTTGTGAATTTCTCTCCCCATATAACCTGCATGCACGACATACTGATTATATCTTTGCGCCTCCGCAGAGGGTGCATGTACTTCATGAAGGAGAGTTCGTGGGACCATTTGTATACGGCTACAGCTATCAGCTCAACATGGAGAACCTGAAGCGGGAATATACCCCTGATACCCAGAATATCCAGAAGCTTCGGTTTTTTTGTCGAGGTGATGGATACAAATTCTGGGGGCTGTTTGAAACCGATGTACATTTTGTCTGCCCGGCTTCTGACGGATACTTGTTCCTGTTTGGAACAGACCGTCTTGGGCGTGACATGTACTCGAGAATTCTGCATGGAGCAAGGATATCGTTGACGATTGGCCTGATTGGCATTGCCTTGAGTTTTATTCTGGGAATCGTGATTGGCGGGATTGCGGGTTATTACGGAGGAATAGTAGACAATATCATCCAGCGCCTGATTGAGATACTGCGATCGTTCCCTGAACTGCCTCTGTGGATGGCACTGTCTGCGACCTTGCCGGTTACCTGGAGTCCAATACTGGTATTTTTCGGGATTACCCTGATTCTTGCCTTGCTGGACTGGACCGGGCTGGCGAGAGCCGTGCGTTCCAAATTGCTGTCGCTTCGTGAGGAGGATTATTGCACTGCGGCTCAATTGATGGGTGCCAAGCCGAAGCGCATAATTGGACGTCATTTATTACCGGGGTTCATGAGTCACCTGATTGCATCTGCCTCTCTTTCAATTCCGGGCATGATTCTGGGTGAGACGGCGTTGAGTTTTCTGGGGCTTGGACTTCGCCCGCCCATCACGAGTTGGGGGGTATTATTGAATGAAGCGCAAAACATCAATGTCGTGGCACTTTATCCCTGGCTGATGCTTCCGGTAGTACCGGTGATTATTGTTATCCTGGCATTCAATTTCTTGGGTGACGGATTGCGCGATGCAGCAGACCCCTATAAGTAAAGCGGGAGAACAGCAATATACTTTTGAATGTCAAATCCAACAACCTTGAAGATATCAGTCCTTGTAACTGAGGATTTGTACATATGATTTCGACCCAGCTTCGGAAGCGGGCGGGTTCATTCAGATCCAACGTGAGATTGATCCTAATCGACGCATGCAGATCGTTGTTAAGAGCAAGTAAAGCTGATAGGTTTTCGGAGCTGTACTTTATAATCATTGTTATATAGCGCAATTTTCGATACTCAAGGTAGTAATATGGACGCATTCGCTTTTCGTGAAAAACTGATTACGGAATATTCTCGTTTTAGTCGAAGTTTCGTAAGAATTCTTGCCTCAGATATTTCTCATGCAGTGGATACTGCATACGAAGCGGGTCGTTTCTGCCCACAACCACTTATCCAATTAAACCCAAACTTTAAGTCAGGAGGGAGCATTGATGATCTCGTCAGTAATGGCAAGCTCACCCTGAATGCTCAAAAATTTTTCGCCTCAAAAATAAAGGTGAAGAATTTGGAAAGCAACTTCGTTTGCATCGTCATCAAAGTGATGCAATTGAAATAGCTGGCAAAGGCGAGAGTTATGTACTTGCCACTGGCACTGGGTCCGGTAAATCTCTTGCTTATTTTATTCCTATTGTTGATAGTGTATTGCGTATTAAAGAGAAAACGAATGCTCGCAAGGGAATCACTGCAATAGTTGTCTATCCAATGAATGCACTGTGTAACAGTCAATACGAGGAGTTAGAGAAATATTTAAAACTGGGTTATGAAAATGGAAAAGAACCAGTCACATTTGCTCGTTATACGGGGGCAGAAACAAACCAAGACCGCGAGAGAATCGCCAAGAATCCCCCCGACATTCTACTGACTAACTATGTCATGCTGGAATTGCTTATGACACGGTTCATTGAGACCGACAAAGCAGTACGCGAGCATTCAAAGGGGCTCAAATATCTAGTTTTAGATGAGTTGCATACTTATCGTGGACGTCAGGGTGCTGATGTAGCCATGCTTGTCCGACGAGTGCGCGAGCGCTTTAATGATCAACTGTTGTGTATTGGTACTTCTGCAACCATGATCTCAGAGGGGGCATTTGCAGATCAAAACGCGATCATTGCAAGCTATTTTGCCGCTATTGTATACAACTCCCAAAATTCAAGTAGCAGATTGCGTTAAATCTTGGTAACTATATGAAAAATATTTATATTTTCCCATTGTATCGTTTCTCGTTGTATCGTTCTTGATCGTGTTTTGATTCAGGGAGAGGAAAATTTACAAATATACATTATATATTATCTATAACAATATGAAATAAAAGAAATTACTGTTTTGATATTTTCTTGATCGTGTTTTGATTGATGAAGCATGGATCAAAGCAGTGAGAGTTGGGATTCCTGGGAATCCATTCATTTTCCAGACAAGTTGACGCTTGCCTGGATATTGCGGATTGGAGCAGATATCGAGTTGCTGGAGTGGGCAGTCTGATCAATCTTGATTCCCCTCAATATGCTCCGTTTTCCTGCTTCATGTGAAGTCCCAGTTAAGTCCTGATTGCTATTGGCATTTCTGCCGATGGGTCAGGAAAGGAAGGCGAGCGTCTCCGGTTTTTCCTGAATTTCTGATGCAGTACCTTCATGGAGTATTTTACCTTTTTCCATGACCACTATTCGGTCAAATTCAGCGAGTGAAAATGCATCATTTAAAATCCAGACCACTGTCTTGTCCTTCAGGTAGGCAAGCACCTGTGTCAGAATCCTGACTGCCGTTTTGCTGTCAAATGCCGCGAGTGCATCATTGAAAATCAGAATATCCGGGTTTTTCACCAGGGCACGGGCTATCGTCAGTTTTTGACGCTGGTTGGCAGTCAACCTGGCACCGGCAACACCAACTCGATAATTGAACCCGGCCGAGAGAATGTCTTTTCTCAGTCCCGATTCTTCGATAAATTCATCCATCAGCCTGCCCACCTTGTCGCGGGCATTGACTTGACCATGAACAATACGTCCAAACAGAATGTTGTCCTGGATGGAAAAACGCTTGACGAAATGATTACGATCGTAGAATTCGATCAGTTCATTGTCCTCACCGAGAGCTTTTCGTAGTTGAAGATGCGTGGCTACAATTGCTTCCTGAATCGATTCATTGATCAGTCCCAGACGATGTCGTGCAACAGTCAACTTCATTGATATTGCAAAAATGAGGTCAGCCTCATTCTCGTTGACTTCACTCTTGTCGATGTCTTCCGGCAGCTTCGATATTTTCTCGAGAATGGGCAACTGGTCAGATTCAACAAAGCTGAATCGTTCAAAAAGAGGGGATCCTTCAGGCACGCCCGAGAAGATTTCGCCGAGCACCTTGGAGGCCTGGATGCCAACCCCAAACAGGGTTTTGCCAAGACCGGATGAATCCAGCATCGATTGCACTGCCGGTTCATTAATCAGGATGCTGAAATCCGGGTCATTCTTGACCGGTGTTCCAAAAAACAGGTTTTCAGCAACGCTCAGGTTCACGTTGTAACGATGGTGCTCAAGCAGTTCAACCATTTTGCCCAGTTCCCCGGATGCCAACTTGTTCCGGAAAGCATGTCTAGCCTGCATGATCTTTTCCACGAATTGGGAGTCGGTATCCGGATCGATTGTTGCATAAAGGCCAAGTTGGTATATATCGTGCCCGAGTTCCGTGATATCCAGAATATTCAGAAGGCGGGAGTCCAGTGCCTCTCGGGAATCCAGGCCGGCGGATTCAAGATCAACCCAGTCAGAATTAATATCTTCGGTAGCATTGCCGCTTTTTTCGGAATCGGAAATATCACGCTTTCGAACTGCCAGTTCGCTATTGCTATAGTCTGGATTCTGCACGGGTCGGTACTTCAATCCGTAAAATAAATTGGCATAAACAGTGTCATTGAACACAAATGACGAGGAGTCTACATAGATTGTTTTTCTTCCCAGCACCATTTCCGACAGATCAGAAAGATTGTTGTCCCCCAGTTTGAGTTGCCCACTGTCTGGCTCGATTAATCGCGCCAGTAACCGGGCCAGGTTCCCGCGACTACTGCCCTCTGGGCCCAAAATCGCCACATGGTCACCAGGATTGATAGAGACGCTGACACCATCAAGAGATTTGATATATTCATCTTCACTGTAATGTAGCGCACTTGCAACAAGCGGTATTTTGTCGGTGCCGAGTTGAATGTCCTGATCTTCCTGCAGTTTGGGGTCGAGCATTCCATCAGGCTGGAACTGCTGGATAATTTCCGAGTACTTGACCCGCACGTCTTCGGTAATCTGGTAAAACTTCAACAGTTCCCGCCAGGGTGTGGACAAATCCTTGTAGGCGGCAAGTACGGCAACCAGCGCACCGAGGGACAGCTGACCCTTGATCACGAAATAACCGCCAATTGAGTAGAAGAAAAAAGGCGTCAGCTGTCCCAGGAAGTTATTCAGGAATTTGATGAAGAACTTGCGTTTGTATATGTCAAAGCGGATGTGATAGATTTTTCCGAGTCTGGCTGAAATATGGGCCTTTTCAAAGCGCGAGGTGCCATGAAGATGGATATCGCTGACGCCGGATATGTCCTCTCCAATCTTGTCAGACAGATGTCGTACGGCCTGAACACGTTGCTTGGCTAGCTGATTGACTTTGGCCTGCAGCTTAGGAATCAGGTAGATTTGTGGGGGATAAAGTGCGATCGCTGCCAGGCCTAGCCAAAAATCCTGATTAAAGATGAACAGCAGATAGGTCAGAAGCAGGCCACCCTGAAATGCAGGTAAGGCAAAAGCATCGCCGATAAACCCTCCCAGTGGTTCCGTTTCGGCTGTGATCATGGGCAGCATCTCGGCTTGCGAGACATGCTTGAAACGCTGGTTGGGGAACCGCAGGACCCGGCAGAAAAGATCATATCGAAAACGTCTCAGCATCCGTTCTCCGACCACGCCGCGATACACGTTGTTCAGGTATTTGAGTCCTCCAGCGATCAACACCAGTATCAGGAAAACCAGACACAGGACCAGCAGATAACTGATCTGGTCCATGGGTATACCCAGAATCATCTCTGGGATGCTGCTACCGTTGATGGCACTGTTGATGATGATCTTCGGCACCTCCAAAGAACCGTAAATTACCGGCATGGAGGCTACCGTAATGAGTAGAATGAGAATCTGGTCTCGAGTGGTATGCTTGAGGATAAAGCGGTAAATTGACGGCTCTATCTTGTTTGGGTCATTTTCCAAAAGTGGGGCCATTTTCATGTGTATTGGAAGCATACAATATTATCACCATCTAAACCGTACCCCAATGCAAGATGAAGAAAGTTGCGGTCATCCTTAAGGGTTATCCTCGTTTATCTGAGACCTTTATTGCGCAGGAGCTATTGGCTCTCGAGAAAGCCGGAATCAATCTCATCATATATTCCTTGCGCCATCCGACCGATCGGGATGTACACCCGATCCACGGCATGATTCAAGCACCAGTCAGATATTTGCCGGAATACCTGTCATGGCATCCGTTTCGGACCTTGTCTGGATTGTTATCCAGTTTCCGTTCGAAAAATTTTACGCAGTTGATGCGGGTGTTTTTCAGGGATCTGAGACGCGATTTCTCGGCGAACAGGGTTCGCCGTCTCGGACAGGCGATGATTCTTTATCGGGAAATCGCCGATGACCGGAATTGGATTTATGCACACTTTCTTCATACCCCGGCTTCTGTTGCACGCTATTGCTCCATGCTCTCGAATCTACCATGGAGTTGTTCGGCCCATGCCAAGGATATATGGACTTCTCCAAAGTGGGAAATTCAGGAGAAGCTTGACAGTCTCGAGTGGCTCGTTACCTGTACGGCATCGAATCGTGAGTATCTTGCAGGCTTGAGCACTAATCCGGACAGTATTCGACTCCTGTATCATGGTCTGGACCTGGAGCGTTTTTCGGATGTCTCAAGACAACACCTCAACAATGGATCAGCGGAACATGTCCGGGTAAGGATTCTTTCGGTTGGACGAGCGGTATCCAAAAAAGGCTACGATATCCTGATTGAAGCATTGGCAAAACTGCCCGAAGACCTGTACTGGACGTTTGTGCATGTCGGAGGGGGGCCGTTGCTCGAGGATTTAAAGCGACAGGCAAGAGTTCTACATTTGCAGGCACGCATAGACTGGCTGGGACCCTTGAGTTTCAGCAAGGTTCTTGAGCAATACCGGGATGCCGACATGTTTGTTCTAGCTTCCAGAATTGATTCGGATGGCGATCGGGACGGACTTCCGAATGTGCTCATGGAAGCCTTGTCTCAGCGATTGCCCTGTATTTCAACGGATATATCCGGAATTCCGGAGTTGCTCCGAAATGGAGAAAATGGGCTGATCGTCAAGTCGGAAGATGTCGATGCACTGGCGAAGGCCATCGAGAGACTGATCGGGGATACGGAGTATCGAGATGCTTTGGGTAGCGAGGGACGAAGGACCATGGAAGAAGCCTTCGACCTAAAGCGCAATGTACAACTGCTTGTCGACAAGTTGGGCGAATGATCATTGGATTTTATGCTCCGATGAAGCATCCCGGTCACCCGGTTCCTTCAGGGGACCGGAAGATCGCAAATTTGTTCATCGAACTGTTCCAAAGCCTGGGACATACGGTGAAGATCCTGTCAGTCAAGAGCAGTTGGGAAGGGAAGGGCGATATAGTGCGGCAAGAAGAGTCTCGTTCCGCCATCACTCATGATCTTGAACAGTTGAAGAAAGACCAGGAGACAAGAACACTGGATCTGGTATTTGTTTATCATGTTTACCACAAGTCTCCCGACTGGTTGGGTCTCGATCTTGCGCGGTTCCTGAAAGTTCCCTATGTGATTGCAGAAGCTTCATTTGCCCCTCGACAGGCAGGAGGCAATTGGGCGGCGGGTCATGAGCGGACAAAGGCATGCATTCGGTCAGCCGATACGATTTTGTGCCTGAACCCTGTTGACGAACACTGCATATCTGAGTTGCTTCTCAGCCCCGGAAGTATTGAACGAATTATGCCGTTCGTGGCCAATCCGGTTCTAGATGGCGAATTGCCGGATCGCAGGGTCTTCTCGAATGCGCATGAAAATCTGAATGTTGAAGCGACATGGTTGATTTGTGCTGCCATGATGCGCTCGGGGGATAAGTTGCGTTCTTATCGAGAACTGCTTGCTGCACTGCAGGCGATTCCGGACGAGAACTGGAACTTAATTGTCGTTGGAGATGGTGCAAAGTCCAGGGAAGTAAGATCCATGTTCTCCAGTATTGGTGAGCGTTGCCTGTTTCTTGGAGAACTTGACCAAATCCAGCTTGCCCATTGGCTCCGAACTGCGGATTGTTATGTCTGGCCGTCCGTGAACGAAGCGTTTGGAATGGCCTTGCTTGAGGCAACAAGTTATGGATTGCCAACACTCTCTTATGACTATGGAGGAGTTGGCACGATCATTGAAGACGGGGTAAACGGTTTTCTGGTACCTCCTGATGACAAGTTGTTATTCATCGATCGGTTAAAACTGCTGGTCAATGATCAGGCGATCAGGGGTCGGATGCATGTGCATGCAAACAGAAAATTCTTGTCCGATCATTCGCTCAGAGTTGCCGGGACACGGATTTCGGGGATTCTTGAACGATTCGATGCATCTTCATGACACAGTTTCCTGTTCCTGATATTCCCGGGTGATCCGGTCAAGATGACTCGCAATATTATGTTGCGCTGAAGCCTCGTAGTGCTGGAGATAATAATCCGAATAGTAGATTGTCTTGCGCTCTTTCAACTTGTTCAGGTAAAAGGTTTTGGATTCTAGGGTCACTGTCTTGTGGATACTGCACTCCTTTTGCACATTTGCGGAGTCCGAATGGTAGTCTTCCCAGGCTAGGCCAAAACTGGTCAAGTCAATGTCCGCAATGAGTTCCCCATCATTGGAATCGGGTTTTTTATTGTGGCAGGTATCCATGATGAGATGGGCGACTCGGGATCGGAATCTGTCGTCGAGCATACCATCCGACACGTCAAGAAAATAGTCGCGACTCCGGGCTTCGTTGTCACTGGCTCCTACCACGTAGATACAGTCATGAAACCAGATGGCCATCTCGATGGCATCGCTGTCATCAGCATGTTCCTTGCAGTCATCCAGCCATCGCAATGTGTCGCGAATGTGTTCGAAGGTGTGATAGCTTCGCCAGTCTTCATTGTAGTATTCAACTAGTCCTTGGTGGACATCCTTTGCTGATTGATGGTTCGGGTTCCTTGCATGAGCACACCAAAGATCAATAAAGCGGTTTTCGAGAGTATCCATCATCACGCTAATGGGGTGCTTGCTCTTTCAACTCTACCAGTTGAAGGTGCGTTTTGCTTAACTTGCTAGTCAATTCCCGCATTACGTATAGCGACATGCTCGGGTTTTCGGCTAGCAGGGATAGAAAGGTATCTGCTTCGATTTTCAGCACTGTACTGTACCCGGATGATCTTATCGAGGCAGTTCGAGGCGTATTTGCGATAACTCCCATTTCACCAACGAGTTGGTTTTTTTCGAGTTCTGCAACTACGTCAACAGCTCCGTCATCATGTTCGACAGTAACCTGCAAGATTCCATCAAGTACCAGATAGACGGAATCCGAAGGGTCGTTATGGAAAAAGAGATATTCCTGCTCGCCGATATTTAGCCGTTCACTGGTGAAGGCGATCAGCTTTAACTTTGCCGGATCGAGCTTTGCAAACAGTGGTACTCTGGATAACTCTTGTGCTTCTTCGTTGATTGCCAATCTGCTTCAACCTGTGTAGTCTAAGCGAATAGTAACAAATAAAAAGCCTGATTTCACAGTTTCAGTGTTGTTCATGGCAAGTGAACCTGTAGTGAGTCAGGTTTTCCGTTTCGGGTTCTGGATATGGAATCATCAGGGATGATTATCATGCTGGAAACAAGGCCAGTAGCCACGCTCGAACAGGTCAGGGAGGGGTTCAGGGCATTACCGCCGTTTTTTGGGTCGGTAGTGAGAGATCGTTTGCAGTCAATGATGATGCATTCAAGCTTGGGTTTGGGATTACTGGAAAAGTGATAATCCCTCTCGGTCCGGTAGCCTGAACTGGTACTGCGACCGCCACCGGGGTTTTCAATGAATATCCATCTTCCCTTTCGTTCCTGAATATCGCGTAACAGCGTGTCGTTCGAGCATGTGGCCAGCCTGGCGCATTTTAAGGTATTCAGGAAGCCTTCCCAATCATCTTCAAGCATGCGGTTAATGATTAGTTGCTGGCGATCATTGGCAGGTTTCATTACTGCTTCTTTCCTGAAAGATTCGCATACGGCATTCGATGATTTTCTTGTGAATGCCCTGAATGCCGGAGTCCTGGTGGAATTGAACAGGCCGCCAAAGCACTGCCGAATTCCCATTTCTTCCTTCGGCGACTGCCTGCGGAAAATGTCTGAGGGAACAATTGATCATGCCGTTTAGCGGAGGATCTGGAAAACGGGATTTCTTCAGGAAACTGCCCAAAGTCCCTCGGAATGTCTTATGAAGACAATATTGATTATTCAGTCGAATTAGTGCAGATCGGATAAATCGAAGCGATTTTGCTCAAAAAGTACTCTATGCCATTTGCCCGAAAGGGTGAAACCGGTCCTTTATTCTCACTCATCACTATGGAAATGACATTTGTCAGGACTTCTGCACTCAAGTCTGATTCACTGAGCACTTTGACATGGTCAAACTGCATCAGGGCCCTTGCTCTTGTCATCTGTTCCTTTTCCCCGTCAGATTCAAATGGAATGACAATTCCCCTGGTTCCGGTCTCAACCATGTCAATCGCAGTGTTATAGCCAATTTGAGAGACTGATACTCCACATGATGCAAGCAGTTGTCGAAAATCTGCACGGTTTCGCTCCACAGTCACATGATCCGGTGCATTTTGCTGCCAGCGAAAAAACGTATCTTCATCAATCGCATTTCCAATCAGGATGTGCCATTTCCAGATTGCCCCATGGGGTGTGGAAGCTGCCTGAATCGCTGTTTCATAAATTGCCTGGCCGGCAATTCCCCCACCAGCGGAAACAACGATAAGTTGCGGGTTTCTGGCTGCAGGCTGAAAATCCGTGACACCGGTATCGAGATAGCCGGTATGACTAACCGGAATTTCTATTTCACTCAACCGGCCAAAAGAAGCTTCAAGTGATACGAACGATCGCTCCCCATGCACAAGAACCTCGTCATAGTATTTATTGAGCATGCATATGACCTGATCTTGCTGATCGGTTCGTTCTATGGGCTGGATGATGTCGCGTACTGAGCAGATGATGGTTGGCGGTTGTGTTATCGTTCTGGCAGTTTCCAGCATTGCCAGTATTTCTCCAGAGAAACGCCGTCGCGCGAAGGGGAATCCTTCGGTAATGATTATCGCCGGTTCAAATTCAAGTACTATCTGCCTGACCAAGTATGACCGCTGCTTCCAGAGAGAATCACTGACTGGATTGCCATCCAGATCAACAATTTCACCGAGGCTGGTTCCAGCCGTAATCCCAGACAGTGTAAAGATCTGAATTGACGGATCAGATAGTGTAGGGTGTTCGCGTCCTCCGCTTATCAGAATAACCGGATAGCCTTTCCTGGCAAGGGCTTCGGCAAGTATGCGAATCCGCTGGATATGACCAGAACCAAAAAGGTGCTGGAGGTGAAACAGAATCGGCTTCAATTGTCTCTGAGTAATGCCAGAACCCGGGCAGTGATGCCTTCAAGTCCATCCAGCATTCCGGGTGAGTTCAGGAGTGAGGGTGTTGGCTGAAGAGGCAAGCGTAACAGGGCTTCACTCATGAGTTCTGTATTATCAGAGTTTTCATGGTAAAGCACTGAGGCTAGCCCGTAATCTTCCGCAAAGTCGGACCTGATTTTCTGCTCCAGCCTCGGGGTTTCACGGGGCACCAGCAGGGCCCGTCGATCAAAAGAGAGAATCTCGCAAAATGTGTTGTACCCGCCCATGGCGACAATTCCCTCGGCATTTTTCATGAGAATTTCGATACGATTGGTAAAGATTTCAAAGCTGAGCCTGGGAATTTTTGCAATCCTGCTCTTGAAGTCGAGTTGGATTTTTGTTTTCATGAATGGCCCGGCAATCACGACACCATGCATCAATCTGCCATTTGCTTCAGATTCATAGGCTCGAAGTACCCAGTCAACCAGAATTTCCCCGTCTCCCCCGCCACCGGGAGTAATCAGAATATAGGGGGTTTTGGAATAACGTTCGGGAAGTCGTACGGAATCCGGAACATCCCGCTTCAAATATCCAAGATAATGCATCTGCCGAAGGGTCTCCGGTCTCAACTCGATTCCTTCAATCGGATTGCCGGTTGCCTTGGTACCATAGACCCAGATTTCATGGTATAGATTCTCGACGGCAGGTATGGCTTCCTTTCTTTGCCATTCGGATTGAAGTGCTTCACTGTCATCCATAACGTCCCTTAAACCCAGGACATTCAGGCAGCCCTTCATGCGAAGCCAGCGCAGGGTATATTCAATTTCACCCCTGAGTCCCAATGGCTCCTTGTCAACAATGAAAATATCGGGAGCGAAAGCCTCTGCAGTATGCTGGATTATTGAAGCACGCATAGCTAACGTCTCATTCAAATCGACGTGAAGTCCAAGTGCTGTATAATCTCCGCTACGCAGTTTAACCACACCAGGCACAGTGATAAAACTCACCCTCGACCGAAAATCGAACTGGCTGATCATTGGAGATCCGGAAATAATCATGACCGACATTCCCTTGAACGTATCGACCAGGGCATTGGCGATTGCACGGCATCGTCTCAGATGTCCCAGACCAAAGCTGTCGTGGCTGTAAATGAGCACTTTCGCGTTATTTAGCCTATCCATATTACAAATAATACTTGCTAGTGTTATCCGGCGTAACTCCCCGGACGGCTATTTGTCTGAAACCGGTATCGTGCAAAGTGCCATGTTCATGATTTAGGCTCTGTCAATTATGCCTGGCGTACTCAATTTTCCGATCAGAATCTACCGGTGGGTTGCCCAACAGCTGGTAATTACCGATATCCCGGACCGGATTCGCAAGAGTATACAGACACAACAGATTGAGAGTGAAAGAATAATCAGTTGGACACAGTTGTTTATTGTTTCGGTATTCGTGATTCTATATGTACTGTCACCGAAAACTGCTCCGGAATCAGGGATTAGTCCTGTTCCTTGGTTTTTGGGGTTTTATTTCTGCTTTACCCTGCTGCGACTTTATCTCAGCTACTATGCTCGAGTTACCCCGGCGTTCCAGGTTTTTTCAATCATTGTCGATGTGGTTCTGTTGTATGGACTGATCTGGACCTTTCACATTCAATACGAGCAGCCCGCAAGCTTTTATCTCAAGGCGCCGACACTGATTTACCTGTTTATCTTTATTTCGTTGAGAGCACTTCGTTTTGAGGCCCTGTATGTGGTAATTGCCGGGGTTGTGGCTGCCGTTGGCTGGATACTGATGCTGCTGTACTCGGTTCTTGAATCAGGCATGGAGGGTATAACACGAGATTATGTCGAGTATTTGACCAGCAATTCGATCCTGATTGGTGCTGAACTGGACAAGGTGATTTCAATTCTTCTGGTCACCGGGATTTTAGCGGTGGGGATTTCGAGGCGTCAGAACCTGCTCAAGGTTTCTCTCAAGAATGCTGCGGCCGCCCAGGATCTGTCAAAATTTGTTCCCAATGTAATAGCTGAACAGATTAAGGAGGATTCTCGACAACCTGATTTGAGTCGAACTGAAAGCGGAGAGTGTTCCATCCTGTTTATTGACCTTGAATCATTTACCACAATGAGTGAGTCGATGTCCCCGGATCGTCTGCTTGAGACCTTGAATGAATATTTTGCAGTTGCAGCTGAACCCATTCATCGACATGGCGGAGTAATCAATCAATTTCAGGGAGATGCAATATTGGCAAGCTTCAATATCCCGCAGAAAAACCCCGACCATGCAAGAGAGGCCATTCGTTCAGGACTTGAGATACTTGCCCGTCTGAAGCAGGTCCAGTTTCACGGTTCCAATTTAAATGCCCGAATCGGAATAAATACCGGAAATGTGACGGGAGGTCTGGTAGGGATAACTGAGCGGGTCCACTATACTGTTCATGGAGATGATGTAAACATCGCTGCGAGGCTGGAGCAGCTCAACAAGCAAGTGGGAACCAGAATTCTGGTTTCAGAAGAAACAATGCGTCAAGCTGAAGGCAGTTTTGAATTTATTCATGTTGACGAGATCAACTTGCGAGGGAGGAGTGCTCCAACCATGATCTATACCATTAAAGATCCTGAAACCGGAGAAACAGTTTCATGAATTCTCGATCAACCCTTGGAACTTGTGGAGTAGTAAGGAAGCTACAACAAATTTCGAAGGCCCATGTCTATCCAGCCCATAACTCCCCAATCCTTAAATAGGAATCGGGGTTTAGGGAAGTGACAGGGATTTCAGTGGTTAGTATTGCCTGGGAAAGTATTCTTGCCCAGCTTGCCAGAGGTATTTGTCGACATCTTTCGGGGTGAAGTCTTCCAATCCATGGAATGCCTGAACTCTATTAAAACGGTCTAACATGCTGAATGGTCCTTCAGATCGTCCTTCCTAAATTCATGGAATTTGTCCTCCTGCCTGAAGTGTATAATTCCCATAATTATCCAGTAAATCCCATAACTCCAGATATTTGAATACCTGCTCTACCGATGGTGTAGGTATGGGCATAGGGTGCCTTCTGCCTGTTCATCAAGCGTTTATGTTCAATTCAAGAGCGGACAGTTTATTTGTTTGCAACATATTTGCTCTTAACAGGCTTTTACTTTTATCCCGATTCCTATTTAAGGATTAGGGAAATACGGGGTATGGCTGGCGGCCGGAATGGAAATCGATTGCTGGCTATTGTTACTGACCGATTGAGTCAGACCTCGACACGTAAACAGGAGGGGTTGCCAGACTTGTGAAATCGTCGGAGAGGGAGAGCTAGTCCCAGGATGAAAAACATCTGGAAGAATCCGGGTCAGATTACGCCGGCAATTCGCATGAACAGATCGAGATATTGACCGGCGCCAGCAAGGAAGAATCCGGGTCAGATTACGCCGGCAATTCGCATACTTGGTCTGCAATTTTCAACTTCAGTTTCCGGGAAACTGACAGTGTTGGAAGTGGATTCAACTGAAGTCTGTGGCTTTTCGGCAATGTTTCGAAGTCATAATGACGCAATATCAAGAAGATGGTAACCATCAATTGCCACTGCATCCAGTTAAACCCAACACACATGTGGGTGCCGAGGCCATAAGGAGAGTATCCGTGATTTCGGTGTTCTGCACGTTCCGGCAGATAACGGTCGATGTCAAACTTATAGGGATCAGGAAAACACTCTTCCGAGTAATGTGCGGCAGACTGGATGATGTGAACCTGTTGTCCAACTGGAAGGGAGTAACCTTCCAGTGTGCATTGATTGGAAATGGTACGAACCTGTAGAGGAACAACCGGATACAAGCGCAGACATTCCAGGATAAACCGTTTGCAGACATCGATAGATTCGGGAGTAAAGTCCTCTGCTGTAGGATCCCCTCTCTCAAATAATGCATTCGCTTCCTCGCGAATACGTCGAACAATATCGGGATTCCTGGTCATCTCATATATTGAGAAACCCAGAACATCTCCGAGATATATGCTCTGCAGAATTGGGGCTGCGCCAAGCAGAAACGGAAAGTTCTGCTCAGGCATGAACTGAGGGTCACTGTGATGCATGCTGATTAAGTCATCAGCTAGCTCACGCTGTTGTCCGGAGCGCTGAAACGGAGTGTGGTTTTGTTCAATTCGCTGGATAAACTGGAGCAGTAGCTTGTATCGGCGTTTCATTGCCGGGGTCTTCATCCACCATCTTGGCAAAAGATGTCCTACAAAGGTATTGGAAGCGCCTTCTTTCCACTTGACCAACTCGTCAAACAAATCCTGAGAGTCCGTACTGACGGTGACGTTTGTCATCTGCATGTTGATTAACAGGCGCATGTCCTTCTGAACGGAAAGTTCCGTTCCCTTTTTCCACTTCTGCTCGGCCATGAACCCTCGGGTGAGCTGGATGATGTAGTCCAGTCTGCTGAAAAACTTCTTTTCGGAGTAAACCGAGCCCATTACCTTGCGCAATCGAAAGTGGTCGGATCCGTCAAGCGATGTAATTAATCCGGATGCTCCAAACTCCTTTTCCAGCTGTCGAAAATACACTCCTGAGGTCATTACCTTTCGGGCGTTACGGTGAACCCACCGATTCACATTCGGACCAGCCATGCAGAGGAGTGTTTTTCCATTAGGTGTCTTGAGATGAAAAATCGGCCCATGTTTTTTGGCAACATCTGCCATTAACGCCGGAATATTGCCCTGCCAGAAAAACCTGTTGCACATCAAGCCAACCAGATAAACAGGAGGTATTTTCTTGCTGACCGGCAGTTTCTTGGATAAGGGAGAGACGATACTTTGCTTGACCGCTTCAGCGATTGAGCGACTGATCAGTTCCATTTGGCAAATCTGCTGGATTCGCTTCTCATGATCTTCATCCAACTCAAAGATAAATCTTAGGACATCACACACATTCAAGAGACTGATTATGAGTATATCTTCCGGGCTCGGTATGATGTCAGTGAAAATCGCTTCATTGATTCTTTGTTTTATGAAACCGCCTGGATTACCGTCATTGTTGTCCGAATCCGAGTAAGCCATCGCCTGGTTGATGGTATAAAAATCTCCCTCATGGTGCCTGATCAACTTTGTGTTGACCAAATGATTCAGATGCTGATCAATTATGGATTCGGCGTGAATGGACAACCTTTCGATCCAGTACTGGGTATTTCTTTGTTGCTTGTCGTTGATGATTTCCTTCAGAAACATGTCAAGAATCTGATTGCCAGTTTCCCTTGTGTCAACAACAAACAATGAATCTGCATCTGTATCAATACGCGATTGCAGGGAAAGATCAGCCAGCACTGACCCAACCACAGCGCAGTTCAAATCCCAACCTGTCACCTGGTAGAAGTAGCCAGTCTCATCATTGATAATCATTAAAATGAATTCTTCAGTAATGCTCAACGAATGTTTCATGTGATTAGCCTCATTGTTTCCTGATCACCTGCCCAATGCTTGATTCCTGAATTATGGTATTTCAGGAGGTACACGAGTCGATGGCTGTTCTTGCAAAATGTATAGCGCATAATTTGACTTCCCAATTATATTCATAAGTGCCGCTTGTATTTATGTTGCATTTCAACTTGATTACGAGGGGTGCGAAAGGCCAGAACAGTATGCAGAGTAAATGTCACTCATGGATACAATGCCCATGAAACTTCAATTCATGCGATTGTTTTTGTCTGCTATACTGCTGAAATCGATAACTTTTCTAACTTCGTTATTTCCAGTTTGCAGGGCGGTTGCGTAGTGTATCGGTATTTTCCCCGGATAACAGTCCCTTGATTCGGCATTTTTCGACATGGGCAAGGGGCAGCAAATCGTCTGAAATGGCATTTCTTCATGGTCAGGGTTTGGGAAATTATCGATCTCTTCATGACTTTTGCGATTTGCTCGTCGATCAATGGTGGCCAGCCTCCACGGGTGTTGCAATTCATAGTGGAACTGGGTAAATATGGGACTCGTATATCTTCGATGGTGATGGCAAATGCCGAGGCAAAGCCAGCCTGGCTTCAAATGCCAGATGCTATGAATGCCTTGCAGTACCAGTTTAATTTCCTGATTCGAATTCGGGTGGCAGTTCGCAATACGGGCAGGCCAGCCAGTGTCCAGACTCGACTTCAAGGAGAGCCGTTTGGGAATCACTGCAAGAATCCCGGGCAATGGGACATCGGGTTGCAAACCGGCAACCGGAAGCAGGAGTGTTCATCAAGGGCGGGTCGCTCTTGATGACCGGCAACTCCCTCGTTTTCTGGATTTTCGGATCAGGAACCGGTACGGACTCAATCAGGGTTCGGGTATAGGGGTGACAGCTTTTTTGTAGCAGGTGTCGAGAAGGGATAACTTCCATCACATGTCCGAGATACATGACCATGATCCGGTGGGAGACATGCCGTATGACGCTGAGATCATGCGAAATCATGATCATTGAAATCCCGAACTCATCCTGCAACTGCTTCAGCAGGTTGACGATCTGCGCCCGAATGGATACGTCAAGTGCGGCAACGGGCTCGTCACAGATAATCAGTCTAGGCCTGGCAATCAAGGCGCGTGCGATACCGATCCGCTGACATTGTCCGCCCGAGAATTCGTGGGGATACCGGTTTGCCAGAGCGGGAGCCAGGCCCACCCATTCCATGGTCTCGGCAACTCTCCTTCGAATCTCGGTTTTGGAGACACCTGGTTCATGAATCTGGCAGGGTTCGGCAATAATCTGCCCTATGGTCATGCGGGGATTGAGGGAGGCAAGCGGGTTCTGGAAGATCATTGTCATGTCCTTCCTAATTCGTCGTCTGGAATCCTGATTAGTGCTGGAGAGGTCCGACCCCATCCAGACGATTCGCCCTTCCTGAACTGGCACCATGCCGACGATGGCTCTGGCGAGGGTGGTTTTTCCAGAACCACTTTCTCCTACGATGCCCAACGTTTCGCGTTCGGCAAGTGCAAATGAGACTCCCGCGAGCGCGGTAAGCCGATTCTTTGAGTGTCTTCCACGAGCCGGGCTTCCCGGCAGGGAAAACTCGACTGTCACGTTTTCAATCTGCAGTAGCATGGTCATGTCTCATTGGAGAGGTGGCAGGCATGGGCATGCTCCCGCGAGCCTAGCGTATCCGGTCTGTTTTCGATGCACGAAGCGATTCGGTATCCACAACGTAAATGGAACGGGCATCCTGAAGTACGGGATGCTGGATCGGGGGGCTCTCCCGCAATATCTCGCAGTTCCCCATCATTCTGATCAATCCGAGGTATCGCGTCAAGCAATGCCCGGGTATATGGATGTCGAGGATTGGAAAACACGTTCTCGGCAAGTCCCGACTCCATGATCTGTCCGCTGTACATGATCGAGATGCGGTCACTGATGCTCGCTACCAGCCCAAGATCGTGGGTAATCAGCATGATGGCAGTACCGTATTTCCGGCGAATGTGCTTAAGCAACTGGACAATCTGCATTTGGACGGTCACGTCCAGTGCGGTAGTCGGCTCGTCGGCGATCAGGAGACGGGGACGGCGCAACAGGGACATGGCGATCATGATTCGTTGCAGCATCCCGCCGGAAAATTCATGGGGGTACCTGTCGATCCGATTCGCAGCATCAGCAATTTGCACGGTCTCGAGCATATCGATGCAGGCACTCCTGGCCTGTGTTCGGGTCATTTTCCTGTTCATCGTCATGCCTTCGATCATCTGGGTCGAGATTCGAAGGTAGGGATTGAGGCAGGTCATGGGATTCTGGAAGACCATGGCGATTTCTTCGGAGCGCAACCGGGCCAGCTGGTGTTCAGGCAGTCCGAGAATTTCCCCGCCCTTCCAGAGAATGGATCCTTCCGAGGTACCGTTTCGTGCCAGGAGCCCTGTGACTGCGAGAGCTGTCTGGCTTTTGCCGGAGCCACTTTCTCCGACCACGGCGAGCACCTCGCCGGGATGGATGTCGAGACTTGCACCATCAACCGCCACGACTTGCCCTTCCGGTGTTCCGAACGTTACCCGGAGATCGCAGATGGATAGAAGAGGTTCTTCAGTGCCGGTCCTTGGGGTCGAGTGCATCACGGATACCGTCTCCCAGAAAGAAAAATCCGAACTGGATGACAATGAAAAAGAACAGAGGGAAGCCGAGTTGCCAGAGGACACCGTATTGCATCTGTGAGGCACCTTCGCTGATCAAGACTCCCAGGGATGTATTGGGTTCCTGGATTCCAAGCCCCAGAAAACTGATGAAACTCTCAAAAATAATCATGTTGGGTATTAGCAAGGTCGCGTAAACGATCACGATACCGACCAGGTTGGGAAGAATATGCCTCAGAATGATTAAGGCAGGAGGAACACCGATCACGATGGCACTCTCGACGAATTCACGATTCTTGATGCTGAGTGTCTGCCCCCGTACGATTCGTGCCATATCAAGCCATGAAACCAGTCCGATTCCCACGAAAAGCAGAACAATTGATTGGCCAAACATCACCAGAAGGATAATCAGCACGAACATGTACGGAATGGACATGATGACGTCAACGGTTCGCATCATAAGGTTGTCTACCCGTCCTCCGACATAGCCTGCAATCGTGCCGTACAGTGTGCCGACCACGATGGCAATCAGTGCTCCGATGATGCCGACCATCAGGGAGACGCGCACTCCGTGGGCAGTACGTACGAACAGGTCACGACCTAACTGATCCGTGCCGAAATAATGACCGGAGTCAAGAGCAGGGCGTCCGGCGGTTTCAACGTTTCCCAGTACGTTCCAGTTGATGTCCTCGCTGGACCAGCCGGAGAAGATTGGTCCGAAAAGCGCAAATACACCAACCAGTACCAATATCGAGAAACTGACTATTGCCACCGGATTTTGTCGAATCCGTCTTCGTGCATCCTGCCAGAGGGAACGTCCTGGCCCCGGTTCAGACAATGATTCAGACTGGAGGCGGGCAGTAATCATGGTATGTTTCGTGATCAATACTGGATTCTGGGGTCGATCCAGACATAGAGAATATCCACGATCAGATTGAACACTACGGTCAGGATTCCGGTCAGTATCGTAACGCCCATAATCAACGGGTAGTCGCGGTTGATGGCGGCATTGACGAAATGCTGTCCGATACCGCCGGTCGAGAAATAGATGTCAATCACGACCGATCCAGTGATCAGGCCGACGAAGGTTGGGCCCAGATACGAGATGACCGGAAGCATCGATGGCTTCAGTGCATGGCGGATTACCACCTCGTGAAAAGGCAGCCCTTTTGACCTTGCAGTCAGGATAAAGTCTGAATTGAGCGTCTCTATCATCGATGAACGGGTAATCCTGGCTATTGAAGCCATGAAACTGGTGGACAGGGCAATAATCGGCATCACGAGATAGGGCCATTGCCCACCCTGCCATCCACCTCCCGGAAGCCAGCCGAGCCATAATGTGAAAACCAGCACCAGGATCGGAGCCATGATGAAATTTGGCAGAACCTGAGCACCTACAGTTATTCCGACAGTGAGACTGTCCAGCCAGGTCGTCCGGTGGATTGCAGCGACAATACCGAGGGTGGCTCCAACCATGATACTCACAATGAAAGCCAGAGAGCCATAAGTCAGAGTCACGGGAAACCCCTGTGCGATGATCTCGTTTACCGTGCGGTCCTTGTAGCTGTAGGAGGGGCCGAAATCGAACTCGGTGACGATGTTCCAGACGTATCGGGCCACCTGCTGAGGAAAAGGGCGGTCGAGGCCATACTTTGCTTCAAGGTTGGTGAGAATTTCTGGTGGCAGGGGACGTTCCCCGGTAAACGGGCTACCCGGGGCGTAATGCATCAAGGTGAAAGATAGAACGATCAGCGCAAGTATTGTGGGTATTGCGATCGCGATCCGTTTGAGAATGAAATACAGCATGAGCCCGGAAGTCGGGTTCAGTGGGTGTCTTTCACCCGGTATAGGTTCCTCGAATACCAGTTGTTCTGGACATTGTCAAAGGGCCATCCCCGAATATCAGGTTTGAGCATGAACACGCTCGTGTAATGGTAGACGGGAATGATCGGCATTTCTCTGGTCAGAACTACTTCAGCCTGGAGATAGTTCGGAGTCGGATCGTCCAGTAACCTGGATTCGTCCATCAGCCGGTCCATCTCCTCGTTGTGGAACTGGCCGTCATTTACCCCGGATGAGCTGGTCAGGACATCGAGAAATGTCGAGGCCTCGTTGTAGTCACCACACCAGCCAGCCCTGGCCAGATCGAATTCCTGGTTTTTTCGGCGAACGAGATAGGTCTTCCACTCGAAGTTCTTCAGATTGATATCAACGCCGAGTTTCTGTTTCCACATCTGCGATGCGACAGTGGCGATTTTCTTGTGGGATTCAGAGGTATTGTAGATCAGGGACAGGTTCAGGGGATTTTCCGGACCATATCCTGCTTCGGTAATCAGTTCCCGGGCAATTCGGTCCCGTTCCACCTGGTCCAGCTGGGCGTAGTCGGTTTTCTGGGGATCGAAACCTGCGGTGGCCGGATGAGTAAAGCCATATGCCGGTTCCTGCCCGCCCTTGAGCAGGTTGTCGATGATGATATCGCGGTCGAAAGCATAGGACAGGGCGGTACGTACACGCCGGTCCTGCAAGGATGGATGCCCGCTGTCGCTGAGATTGAAGATAAAATAGTAGGTGCAAAGCGATGGCATCGAAATGGCCTGATCCGGATACTGTGTCTTGAGGTTCGGATACTGCCCGGCCGGAATCCCCGTACGATCAACTTCATTGGCAAAATAACGAGTCAGAGCCTGGTTTTCATCGTTGATGACCAGACCGGTTACCTTCTCAATGATCGTGTTCGCATTGTCCCAGTACAGGGGGTTGCGGGTTCGTGAATGATATTCGTTCGGTACGTGCTCGGATAGTATGTAGGCACCATTTGAAACCATGTTTTCTGGTCGGGTCCAGGCGATGTCATGCTTCTCTATCGTAGGGCGATGAACAGGAAAGAATGTCGCATAGGTGGTCATCTCGGGAAAGTAGGGGACGGGACGTTCGAGATCGACTTCAAGCGTGTACATGTCCACTGCCTTGACCCCAAGTGATTCGATAGGCATGTTCCCGGTCTGAATGGCTCCGGCGTTCTGGATTCCAGCCAGTTCGACATACCAGGCATAGTCGGAAGCCACCTCGGGATCAACGGCCCGCCGCCAGGCATAGACAAAGTCCTCGGAAGTAACCGGGTCGCCGTTCGACCATTTAGCCGTTTTCCTGAGATGAAACGTGAACCGGCGGTTCCCATCGGATGCCGTGTACCGCTCGGCAACTCCCGGAACCAGGTGGCCATGGCTATCCTGATTGAGGAGTCCCTCGAACAGGTCGCGCAGGATATCGAATCCTTCTGAATCCTGATTCAGTTGGGGATCAAGGGTCGGGGCTTCGTCCAGCATGCGATAGGTAAAAGTCTGACTTTCCCGGAGTTCCTCCCCGGTCACAGGATGGGTCACCTGTACATCGGCCCAGACTATTCCGGCAGTATTCATTCCGATGCAGATAATCAGGGCAAGAACTGCCGCATACGTACGGAACTTTCGTATGCTGAGTGACATGTCGACGGGAACCAGCCGATTCCCATGACGGTAAGATGTGACCTGGGAAGGACCTAATAAAAAACTATCTGGAAAAATCCGGTTGGTTGCAGGCATGTCTTTATCCTTGTCGATTGCATTGGTAGTGTACCGCCATTTGAATAACCATGTATGTCTTTTGGTTACCCCCAATCCTTAAATAGAGGTTTTTCTGCCCGTTGCGGCCCGGGATTTGGGCGCCGGGGTGTCGGAATGGTCCGGGATTGCCCGGAAGGGTCGGATTCGGTTTCCGACAGGGACCCGTCGGCGCGCCGCATCGGCTGTCACGCACCCTCGGGGAGGGCCTCGATATGGCGCATGTCCTCCAGGCACTGCGCTCCCTCGTGGAACATCAGCAGGAAGGTCTCGAAGACGGTGCTGTGCCGGTAGCCCCGGTTGCTGCCCGGAGCGGGCATCATCCGGTCAACGATCTTGCCGAGTTCCAGTCGCTCGAGGAGCGTTGCCGGTGCCAGGAGGCCAGCCCGGGTCGTCTGGACCGGATATGTCACCCTGGCAAACTACGCCAGGCCTGTGAACTGTTCCTCGAAGCCAGCCCGGAACGCTTCGATCCCGACCTGCATCC
>JAJEAV010000052.1 GCA_022822625.1 Gammaproteobacteria bacterium
CGGGACGAGATTCGCAGATGGTACAACGGCTACAACTGGCTGGGTGAGGAAAGGCTCTACAACCCGCACGACATTCTGCATCTGTTCAACGAGCGCAGGTTTCGGGCGCACTGGTTCCGATCCGGCGAGCCGGGCTACCTGTACCGGTTGCTGGTGGAGAGGAAGATCAATTCCATGGATCTTGAAAACTGCGTGATAGACGCGGATTTCGTCTCGAAATTCGAGCTGGATACGTTCAGTAGCGAGGCACTGCTGTTCCAGTCCGGGTATCTGACCATCACGGAAGAGGAGGAACGGGGCGGTCGCATCAAGTACCATCTGGACTATCCGAACTTCGAGGTGCAGAGCAGTTTCAACCTGGGTCTGGCCGAGCACCTGACGGGCTGTGGCGAGGAAGTGGAGACCGCGGGAAGGGACATGGTTGAAGCTCTCGGTGCCAACGACTTTTCCGCGTTCCAGAAGAGGATTCAGGAACTGCTTTCAGGGATTCCCCATTCCTGGCATGACAGTGGCGATCTCGGCCACTATGAATCCTGGTATGCGAGCCTGCTGTACATGGGTTTCCGGACTACGGAAGTGGATCTTCGGGCAGAGGAGGCTTCAAGCCACGGCCGTTCGGACATGGTGCTGCTGCATGAAGGTCAGGTGTTCGTGCTGGAGTTCAAGATGATGGAAGAGGGCACGGAAGTGGAACAGACTCTCGACAGTTCAATCAAGCAGATACGGGGAAAAAGGTATGCAGAGAAGTATCGGGGTCGTGGAGAACCGGTTCACCTGATCGGCATGGTGTTTGGCGATAGAACCCTGCTGGAGATGCGTGTCGAGGCACTTTGACGTCTGTCATCATTGAACTAGTGGTGTATTAAACGCATGCGGGGAGTTTACTCACGGTAGCATCAAGATTCCACCGTGCGAATTACGTGAAACGTCGTATCCATCAGATTTCAAACTGAATGGCATTGCAAGAAAGAACTGTCATCGCTTCACAATCGTGTGTCCACTTCCTGTTCCGTACGTAGAAGTTCCTGATATCACTTTGCCTAGTAAAATAGACCCGGTTAAAGTTCGGAAACCGGAAAATCCAACAGTTTCTGGTTATCTGGATTCCAAGGACATATATGACCCCAATTCCACTATGAAGTAATGAAATTGGCAGATGGAAAAATTCTCGAAACGCTATTTTCCGACTTCGAAAAGGGTAGAGTAACTACAATGCATAAATTCATTCTTGATTCGTTATTATGAGAATCTGTATTGTTGGCGCTGGTGCGATCGGAGGATTGATGGGGGTTAAATTGGCCCAGTTTGGTCATGAGGTATCATTAATTGCACGAGGCCCACATCTTCAGGCTATTCAGCAAACCGGACTTACATTGACTAGAGGCGGGGACTCCGAGGTTGTTCAGGATCTTGTTGCAACCGATGACATGACTCAACTTGATCATCAGGATCTTGCAGTGTTGTCGCTCAAGTCCCATCAGATTCCGGCAGTAGTTCGACAACTGCCCAGCATTATTGGTCCCGACACCGCGATGGTCACGGTGCAAAATGGTATTCCCTGGTGGTATTTTCAGAAGCTTGGCGGCAAATATGAGGGAAGAGTGGTCGAATCGGTTGATCCCGGGGGAGTGCTGGCGAGGAGTATTCATCCAGGATGCTTGATTGGGTGTATTGCCTATCCCGCAGCGGTGATAACCGAACCGGGGGTAATTCATCACGTGGAGGGGGATCGGTTTCCGATTGGGGAACTGGATGGACAGATTTCCGAGCGGGTAACCAAAGTATCACAGGTGTTGATTGATGCCGGCTTCAAATCACCGATTCTGGAAGATATACGCTCTGAGATTTGGCTGAAACTTTGGGGTAATTTATCGTTTAACCCAATCAGTGCGTTAACGCATGCAACGCTTGAGGGGATTTGTCAATTTCCATTATCGCGTGAGCTTGCTACTTCAATGATGATTGAGGCCAAAACGATTGCCGAGAAGCTTGGTGCAAATTTTCGGGTGTCGTTGGAGAAGCGAATTGAGGGGGCTGAAAAAGTGGGTAAGCACAAGACCTCGATGTTGCAGGATGTAGAGTCAGGAAAACCGCTTGAAATTGAAGGCATGCTGGGCGCTGTCATTGAACTTGCAGAAGTTGTTGAGTGCGAGATTCCGACCTTGAAGTCAGTTTATGCCTGTGTGTGTTTGCTGAATCATACTTTGCAGTCGGAAAGCATTTGGCTGAAGGGCCAGTCTAGATAAGTCATCAGGTGATCATTCATGGACAGAATGAATGGATAGTTCTTTGCTGACAAAACAGGATTGATTACACATCTAGGAAGTAAGGCTTGCCGCACAAGGTAAGCCTCATGCAAATTTTGATTAATACAAGTGTCTTCTATGTTGGTGGATATAAATTATTCTGCAAGGCGCTTCTTGAGGTAATACTTGACGTTATATCGTTGATTATAGGAGAGGTTACTCCCGATCACTCCGCCTTGTCCAAGTTCTGCCCTGATCTGTTCGATACCCTCATGGTCAAGCTCTGTATCTGCAAAGGGGCATGATTCACAAACGACTTGTTCCCGAAATATCTTTTTGCCTTTATCGTAGGCGTTGGAAAAGAACTTCTGATTGTTGCCGTAATCATTGCCACCAGCGTTTCCTCCATTTCCACCAGCGGCACCGTCCCCAGAGCTACCGCCACCATCAGCACCACCGCCGCCGCCATCAGCACTGCCGCCACCACTACCGCCACTACCACCACTACCGCCTCCCCCTCCGCCATCACCTGATGCAAACAACGAGGGTGAAGAAATTGTCAATAAGGTAATGAGCGTAATATTCAGTAATTTCTGTTTCAGTGTCATGAGGAACCTCAATGGTAGATTCGATGTACAGGATAGCAGTGTTCTGGAATACTGTTCAGTATGTATTACCAGACAATTCAAGTCAATCAGTACCCAGAACCCAAGTGTTCGTCTGATGCTTTCGTCTCGGGTCAAATCAGGGGCAAGTCAATTATCTTCAAAAATTTCGCTACGATCAATCCGCTTACTACTTCAGTCATATTGGAGTTGTTGTGATTGAGGTTATTATGGGTTTTTCGACAATTCCAGTGCTTTTCCACTGAAGGGTGATTCCCAATATTGTTAACGCCTACTCAAAATGATCATGAAAGTCCCGAGTTCCACTCCGAAGTGATTCATTGACCTTCCTTCATGAGACATCAAGCACTCGGTCAAGGATTGGGTAAAGGCACAGCACATAACCAATGGCATTGAGTCGTTCTGGGCATCTCTCAAACGCGGTTATCATGGAACATATGGCCCCGTTTCACTCCGAAGCGCAACACCTCCTGATACAAACAATACAAGTACAGGCCTGCGAAAACGCAAGCAACAAAGTCCCGATCATTTTATTTGCCTTGATCATGTCAAGTCTCTTGTCTTGTGAAGAAAATCGGAACCAGCTTTCTTTTTGGCACGTCCAGTCCAAAGCCCGTTCAAATTGCCAGGTGTGCCTGGTTCAGTGAATCTTTATGCACGAATCACCATGCACTGATCCGTTATGGGTGGAAATATACCTCTCGAATCAATAACCAGGCTGGCTTTTTCCAAAAGAGAATAATCCACGCAGTCGTGATCGGTTGCAATAATCACACAGTCAATTTGCCCGATCGTCGATTCAGTCAATTCAACAGAGTACATTCTTGATTCGGTCCCTGGGGCATCATGCAGTTCGGGAACATGAGGATCATGATAGCTGATGGATGCCCCCTTTTCTGAGAGAGACCGAATCAACTCGATTCCGGGAGATTCTCGAAGATCATCAATGTTCTTCTTGTACGTTACTCCAAGAATCAGTATTTCGGATCCGTTTACTGGTTTACCCTGTAGATTCAGGCCATAAATCGTCTTTTCCACGACATAATCAGGCATGGAGGTATTGACCTCACCGGCCAATTCAATGAAACGTGTATGCAGCCCGTATTCACGAGCCTTCCAGGTCAGATAAAATGGATCAATGGGAATGCAGTGCCCTCCCAATCCAGGACCTGGGTAAAAGGCCTTGAAACCAAAAGGCTTGGTGGAAGCTGCCCGGATGACTTCAAAAATGTCGATATCCATCTTGTCAGCAACGATCTTCAATTCATTGACCAGAGCAATGTTGACCGCTCGATAGGTATTCTCCAGAATCTTGGTCATTTCAGCTACCCTGGTTGAACTGACTGGGATCACCTGTTGGGTAATACGCGAGTAAAAATGCACCCCAACCTCCAGACAGGCATCTGTAACGCCTCCGCAAACCTTGGGTATGGAACCCGAAGCAAATTCAACATTGCCGGGGTCCTCTCGCTCAGGTGAGTAAACCAGAAAGAGATCTTCACCGACTGTCAGCCCAATTTCATTAATTGTCGGCAGCAACAACTCCTCGGTCGTTCCGGGATAGGTGGTACTCTCAAGAGAAATCAATTGCCCACTATGCAAATACGATGATAGGGATTCAAAGGCACCGGTAACGAAACTCAAATCAGGTTCCTGAAATTTGCCGAGCGGGGTTGGCACGCAAAGCACAATTACATCCGCACCAGTTGCCACTGCAAAGTTGTCCGTGATCTGACAGGTTCCCTCGGAAATTGCCGTGTGCAGTTCATCAACATCAATGTGTCCAATGTACGACTCACCGCGGTTCAGGGAATCGACCTTGGACAAGTCTGCGTCAATGCCAATACACGGATAGCCATCATTTAGAGCACTGATCAGTCTGGGCAGTCCCACGTAGCCTAGACCAACCACGCAGATCACCGCTGACCCACCGCTGATTTTGTCCAAAAGCGCCTGTTTCACGAAATTGGATGCCCGGCTGTAGAAGACTCTGAGAAGATCATCTCATATTGATTTACTGATCTAATCATGTACGCGATACCCTGTGAAGAACACCTTCCAGGATTGATCTAATCCGTGTTGCAATTCCATCATCAAGATAAGGGTGCATCGGCAAACTGAAAATACGCGATGAAACATCTTCCGTGATCGGCAAATCTCCCGGCTTGTACCCCAGATAGCCAAAGGCTTTGGATAAGTGACATGGAGTCCGGTAATACACTTGCACAGGAATTCCCTGTTCTGCGAGTGCTTCAATCATGATCTCACGATGATCGGAAAGTACTGAGAATTGAGCCCACGAACTACTCATTCCACTTGGAGTAAAAGGGGTTTCAACAAGATCCATTAAACACTGGTCATAGACTCCTGCAAGATGTCTCCGTTTTTTGAGTTCATCGTCAAAAATTTCAAGTTTGGCTAGCAGTACTGCTGCCTGAATCGAATCCATACGCGCATTCAATCCGACCCTCACATTGTCATATTTATCCTGACCCATTCCATGAATACGCATAGAGAGAATTTTCTCAGCCAGAGTATCATCATCGGTAAAGACAGCGCCACCGTCTCCATAACACCCCAGTGGCTTGGCCGGAAAAAAACTGGTTGTAGAAATGTCTCCTAGAGAACAGGAAGATTGATTACCATACTGTGCTCCAAAACTCTGTGCTGCGTCTTCAAGCACAAACAGGGCATGTTCTTTTGCCAATGGGCCTATCTGATCATAATTCGCTGGAAGCCCAAACAGGTTGACCGGCAAAATCCCTCGGGGCCTCAGTTCGCCGGAGTGCTTGATTCGTTGAATCGCTTCTTCAAGTCGTTTGGGATCAATATTGAAAGTCCGACTGTCAATGTCTACGAATATCGGTGTTGCACCCAAAAGGGCGATCGCTTCTGCAGTTGCAAAGAAAGTAAACGGCGTAGTGAATACTGCGTCTCCAGGGCCTACATCATGGGCCATCAGACCCAACAACAGAGCATCCGTACCGCTGGAGCAGGTGATGGCGTGCCTTACATTGCAGTAGTCAGACAATTGACACTCAAGTTCCGCGATCTCCGGACCCATAACATAGGCACCGTGTTCAAGTACCCGATCAATACGTGTATTGATTTGGGGTTTCAGTTGCTCATACTGAGACTTTAGATCAACAAAGGGGATTTTCATGACCATGTTGTGCCTATGATGGAAAAATCATTTATCAAGACAATCATAACGACTAGATATTGAGTCATTGTCTCCAAATATATGTTGCAGAAACCCCTGGAACCACTGGCTTTGAATAGGGTCTGCACTGGGTAGAATCTGATCCTGCTCTGCACGGGTTTGGGCACCGGGGTAGCCGTAGAATGCCCAATCGGAATTCTGCCAGCGCCTGAATATATGCGCGCTGATTTCCGGGTGGAATTGCAGGGCGTATACACGACTACCATATCGAAAGGCCTGATTCTTGAATGCCTCTCCCTCCGCGAGCAGTACAGCATCTTCAGGCAAATCAAAATACTGCTTGTGGGCCTCTACCACATGCATGGGCTCTGGAATAATTGACAATCCATGGACAGTGGGCTTGATTGGGTAATACCCGAATTCACATAAGTTTTCATGATGATATCCCACATGAGCGCCAAGCACATGAGCGATCAGCTGCCCACCAAGACAGATGCCGACCATCGGAAGATCATCGGCAAGTGCATTCTCGATCCACTTGAGTTCGTCCTTGAGATAGGGAAATTGATCGAGTTCGGTAACGTTTGGCTCGCCTCCATATATGACTGCACCGATAAAATCAGTATTGGTATCCGGCAACGGGTCTCCCTTGAATGGACAGCACAATTCAAGCTGGAATCCGGTTTTCTGAAGATGGATCGCGGCAAGATCATCACGCGGATTGTCGTGATGTTCAATAAGCAGGATCGTTTTATCAGGCATGCGGAATTCCTATATTTCAGTAACTACTGAATGATACACGCAATTCTACAGTCGGAATTGTCCTACGGGTTGATGCAGACGAACTGGTCATTCCTGTTTGAATCCATGCATGCAAAATACTGAAAAAGGGTATCGAAGTAGTCCGTAGAGAAGGTTCAAAGTTATTCGCAAGAAATAACCAGCAAACGTACTTACTTACAGCGAAAGGGTTCGGATCGCGGGTTGAGATTCACATTATTGTTTCTGGATGCTCTACACCTTTTTCCCGATTGCACTATCTTCAGACTACCATCCTGATTTCCAATGGCCGGACACTCTGCAACAAAATTACTGGCGTTTGGAGATTGCCCTGTTTCCAGATACTGAGCGACGAAGTCAATTACACCCGGTCTTCCCTGGGAAGACCTTAACATATCAAATGTGTCGAGTCCCGGGGCCTGAAGATCAAAATCGACGACCAATACTTGGCGGCCGCTGTTCGCCAATGTGACAGCTACGTTCACTAGGACCATAGTGCGGCCAACACCACCGAACGAATGGAATGTGGTGATGTACATATCGTCACGCCATTTTGCGTAATTGAAAATCCTGTTGCTGTTTTTGCATATGGCTAGTTATCTCAATTGCACGAAATTTCCCTCTTGCAAGGCCTGTCGCAGAGATAGTAGCTGTTGAAGACAGGAATTTTCCAAGATAGCTGCCGTTGGACGGAATTCTAAGGAGACGCAGGTACCGGTCGTATGCATGAGTCTGAATACTCAGGCCATTCTCCCAACGATTGAGAGAAGCCTCTCCAATTCCTGTCAGTCGGGAAAATTCGGCCCATGTCATGCCAAATTGATCTCTTATACGTCTGATTTCAGTTGGCGTAAGCACACCTAGATGCTGACAAACCGCATCATGCTTTATATGTTCTGATTCCTCATCAAGATATTCAAGGTCGCAGGCATCACACCGATATACAGGGACATGAACTGACAGTTCTACCATGGATTTTCCAGATCCATAGTTAAACATCAACGGACTCCATTCTATTGTGACTCCATCTGTGGCACACATTGGACAAGCATTTTTCTGTTGCACTGTCTGTGGATGGCGATCGGATCGTTTTGCATTCATTTTTTCATTCTCCGCCTAATGTTCAGCATAATGAAAGCTACGTCCGATAATCTTTCCAGATCCGAGTTGTAGCTTTACATAGAGCTTTGGCATTTTCGGTTCCATGTCGATTTTCATCAGATACCCCTTGGCACCGGACGGCTTTTTCAACTCTACAACTTCAAATTTGGTGGAAAAAGTCATAAAAAGATCATTTTTCCTTTTCCCGAAAAATTGGCATCAAAGGACGCAAAGGACCTGCATGTGATTGACATTGAAGAACATTTATCAAGAGGAATGGAAAATTTCCTGTTTCAAGAATACGATACAGACTCTGCCCCTAGTCAACAAGTCAAGGTTGGAAGTGAGCAATATCATTCTATCCGATATCTGTCCTGTTGAATGGTCAATGTATATGTTTCACAATCTCGAAAGGATTACGAATGCTGGTCTATGTCCCAAAAGGGCAAGGTCAGGTACGATATCAAGGAAGAAACAGACAAAAACCGCTAGCCGCTAGAATGAACCATATTTCCCACATGCTGTTTTCAGCCAAATATGTAGCAACGTCTCCTTTCCCGAAATACAATCCTCTGAATAAACGACAACACCATTTGTATTTTGCTTCTCTCCATTTCCAGTGTAGTGAAATCTGCTGCCTTGAATTCATTGCTGATTGAGTACCATGAACAAACCCAACCCTACTCACGCAGTATTTAGCTGTATTGATGCCCACACCTGCGGCAACCCGGTTCGCGTGGTGACCTCAAACCAGCCTGACCTGCATGGGAATACCATGCGGGAAAAACGGCAACACTTTATAGCCGAATTCGACTGGATCCGCACTGGCTTGATGTATGAACCCCGTGGGCATGATGCAATGTCCGGATCAATACTCTACCCCCCAACAACCAAAGATCATGACCTCGGAGTGCTGTTTATTGAAGTAAGCGGATCCCTCCCCATGTGCGGACATGGTGCAATCGGTACCGTGACTGTCGCAGTTGAAAGGGGTCTGGTCAATCCCAGGACACCGGGGTTGCTAAAGCTCGATACACCAGCCGGTACGGTTATGGCAAGATACGAGATTGATGGGAACCATGTTGAATCAGTAACCCTTGAAAATGTACCGGCATTCCTGCATTCCTCTGGACATGAAGTGGATATTCCCGGCCTTGGCCTCCTCAAGATCGATGTCGGCTTTGGTGGTAATTTCTATGCCATTGTCGAGCCACAAACAGGCTATACGGGACTAGATTCCATAAGTGTCGATGATATTCGCCGCTATAGTCTCGAAGTTCGTAAACGAACCAATGAACTGGAAGAATTCGTTCATCCTGAAGATAGAACAATATCCGGCGTCAGTCATGTGATGTGGACCGACCATCCAAAACATCCCGAGGCCAGTATGCGCAACATCGTGTTCTACGGAGAGCGCGGAATTGATCGTTCTCCCTGCGGAACCGGAACCTGTGCGCGAATGGCTCAACTGATTGCCCGCGGTGACCTGAAAATCGGAGAGAAGTTTATCCATGAAAGCGTTATCGGCAGCCTGTTCACGGGTTGCGCGACCAAAAAGACCCGGGTTGGAACTCTTGAAGCGATCATTCCAACCGTTGCAGGCTGGTCCCGAATTACCGGTCAAAACCAGATCGTGATCAATGAAAGAGACCCTTATGCGCTGGGCTTCATTCTGACCTGACAAGCCCTTGGGCCTGAAATCACCATTTGGTTCAAAGTGGTGCAGACATCAGATATTTTTTTGCCCTTGTGATTACAATATCGACATTGTATCAACTGTTCGGGATGCTGAACACCAGGGCATAAATCCAAGAAACAGACTATGACAAACCCTGCCCCACCTTTCACGAAAATCGAATACGATCGAAGAATTCGCCTCACCCGGAAAGCGATGAACGATCAGGAAATCGAGGTCCTTTTCATTACCGATCCATCCAATCAAGCCTGGTTAACGGGTTACGATGGATGGTCGTTCTATGTCCATCAGGGGGTCATTCTTGGGTTGGAGGGCAATCCCATCTGGTGGGGGCGAACCATGGATGCCAATGGTGCTCACAGGACAGTCTGGATGGATGCCGAGTCCGTACTGGCTTATGCGGACTACTTTGTCATGTCAACTACCCATCACCCGATGGAAGATCTGGCTGATCACCTCATCCGACTTGGATACAGAACATCCCGGATCGGTGTAGAGATGGAGAATTACTACTATTCTGCGAAGGCCCATCAGGTTTTGACTTCATGCCTGCAGGATGCAGAATTCAAGGATGCAACGGCATTGGTTAACTGGCAAAGGGCGGTCAAGTCAGAAGAGGAAATCGGGTTCATGCGGCGGGCAGCCAGCATCGCACAAAAGGTTGTCATGACTGCAATTGATGAAGCGCAGCCTGGCAAGCCCAAAAACGAGTTGGTCGGCGACATACTGAAAGCCGCAGTCTATGGAGTTGACGGCGCATGGGGCGACTATCCGGCGATTGTACCGATGACTCCTTCCGGAATTGATGCAAGTGCCGCACACCTCACCTGGAACGGTGATCCAATGAAATCCGGCGAGGCAACATTCTTCGAATTAGCCGGGTGCTATCGACGCTATCATACGCCGCTTTGCCGGACCGTGTTTCTGGGTCAACCACCGAAGAACATGGTGAATGCCTCGATCGCACTTGTTGAAGGAATCGAAGCAGGCATTGATACTGCTCGTGCAGGGAACCGTGCATGTGACATCGCACATGCCCTGCATCAGGAATTAAGGAAGGCGGGCATAGAACGAACAGGGCGTTGTGGGTATAGCATTGGACTTAGCTATCCTCCGGACTGGGGAGAGAGGACAATTTCACTTCGTCCCGATGACCAGACAATCCTGAAGCCCGGTATGACATTGCATTTCATGCCGGGCCTATGGATGGACGATTGGGGTATCGAAATCACCGAACCGATCTTGATCAGGCCCGAAGGACCGGCTGAAACTTTCTGTGATATTGAACGAAAGCTCTTCATCAAGTAATAAGCCATGACCACTCTGGAGCAAACCGTCGACATGCTGGGCACGCTGGTTGGGTTTCCGACCGTTTCGGCGAACAGTAATCTGGATATGATCAGTTTTCTGGCAGAAGTGCTGGAAAACGCAAAGGGAAGAGTGCACATGTATCATGACGAGACGGGAAACAAGGCGAACCTGTTTGCAACGATCGGCCCCGAAGAGGAAGGAGGAATCGTTCTGGCAGGCCATAGCGATGTTGTACCCGTTACGGATCAGGCCTGGACGACCGATCCATTTCAAATGAAGAAAGAGTACGGTCGCCTGTTTGGTCGAGGTACCTGTGACATGAAGGGATTCATTGCAGCAGCAGTTACCATGGCACCTGAATTCACAAGATTCGCAGAGCGTCGCCCCATTCATTTCGCTTTTACCTACGACGAGGAGGTGGGCTGCTTCGGAGCCCAGGCCCTGGTCGAATGCCTCAAGCAACAAGGAGTCAATCCCAAGGCAGCAATAGTCGGAGAGCCAACTTCAATGCGCGTGATTGATGGACACAAGGGCTGTTATGAGTATTCCGCTCACTTTTGCGGCAAGGGGGGACATGGCTCATTGCCGGATATGGGAGTCAATGCAGTTGAATATGCGGCCCAATATGTTCATGAACTGGTGAACATCAAGAAACAGCTTGAAAACCGCGCCCCCGAAAACAGCCTTTATGACCCTCCATGGACAACCATCAACACAGGGCGATTCAATGGCGGGATCGCCCGAAATGTCATTCCCGAACAGGCCAGCGTCGAATGGGAAATGCGACCGGTATGCGAAGAAGATGCTGTTTTTGTAAAGTCCAGACTGCAACAGTTTTGTGACCGCAATCTGTTGCCAAAAATGCGCGCAGTGTGTCCACAGGCCCGCATTGATCTTGAAGTCGTTTCGGAAATTGAGGATTTTGAACCTGTCGAACAAAACGAGGCGAAGAACATTCTTGCCGAGTTGACGGGATCACATGAGTCAGACCTCGTCTCGTTTGGCACGGAAGCCGGAATTTATCAGTCTATGGGCATGAATGTCGCCGTTTGCGGTCCAGGTTCAATCGACCAAGCACACAAGCCGGACGAATACGTGACCATAGAGCAAATGGAATCCTGCCTCAAAATGCTGGAAGGATTGGCTCGGAAACTGCAGGATCGACCTGATTGATGGACAGCCAGGTTGGAACAGTTTGGCTGTTGCCGAATGAAGACTAGTCGATCGCACTCTCGGGTTAAGGTGCTGGAACAATTTACAAGTGGAACCAAACTCGACTCCGATTGAATTTGACGATAGTGATGGTTCGCTCCCTCGCCGGGGCAATGGCAAATCAGAAAAACCGTGTTGTGTCCACTCCTTGATCCAATGGCCGAAAAATGTGTTGCATACTGAGTCCGCTTAATACAATATCCACATTACCCGAAAAGTGAACTTTCTCGCTCAAATGCAACAGGGACATTGATGACTTTTCTCTACCCGCAACAACACAACTTGCGCGAACAGGCCCAGACTCTGGCGATGCAGTGTTTCAAGGATCGGGCTATGGAGATTGATCGGAGCGAAGCATATCCATGGGACAATGTTGATGCTCTGGTCAAGCAGGGTTTCATGGGCATGACGATACCTGAAGAATACGGTGGGCAGGGATCCAGCTATCTTGATGCTGTACTGGTGGTTGAAGAGATTGCCAAAGTCTGCGGTGTGACTGCACGGATTGTGGTCGAAGGAAACATGGGCGCGATCGGCGCCATTATGAAATATGGGAGTGAGGAGCAGAAACATCTTGCCGCACGGCTGGTGCTGGCGGGCGATAAACCGGCAATCTGCATCACGGAGCCAGAAGCCGGCAGTGCAGCAACCCAAATGACCACCAAGGCCGTCAAACATGGAGATCGCTATATTATCAATGGCAAGAAACACTGGATAACCGGGGGAGGAATCTCCAATCTACATCTGATTTTCGCAAAAGTAATCGAAAATGGTGAAGTGCTTGGGATCGGAGGATTCATTGTCGTAAGAGAGGAATCTAGTGGATTGGTGATCGGGGATCGAGAGCCGTCAATGGGTTTACGGGGCATCCCTGAAACCGAGGTGCATTTCAAGGATCTTGAGGTGCATGAAGACCGAATGCTCAAGACTCCCGATGGACTGAAGAGAGGCTTCGCAAGCCTCATGAATGCCTACAACTCTCAACGCGTTGGCGCAGCAACGGTAGCTTTGGGTATCGCAGCAGGCGCCTATGAAGAAGCTCTGGCTTATGCAAAAACCCGGGAGCAGTTCGGCCGACCCATAGCAGAGTTTCAGGGATTGCAATGGATGCTGGCGGACATGTCAATCCAGCTTGAGGCTTCTCGTGCCATGATTTATCAGGCAGCAGCCAGTGCCGGAGATGGTTTTCCGGACCGGCTCTTGGCAGCTCAAGCCAAAGTGCTGGCCTCGGAGACGGCAATCCGGGTTTCCAACGATGCATTGCAGGTTTTTGGAGCCGCGGGATACTCCCGCAACCGTCCACTTGAACGGATGGTCCGTGATGCCCGCATGTTTGCAATCGGCGGTGGCACAGCCCAGATACTAAGAACCCAAATCGCGGGATCAATACTTGATATGAAAGTCCCACAGACCCGAGATGGTTATCTGGAGCGTGCCTGAAAACTTCAACCCAAGTCCAATGGAAACCTATCAGGATAATCAGGGACTGGAATATTCCGCCAGTAGCTCACGCAGTATCGAACAGTTCGGTAAACTGATATCGAGTTTCATGGGATATAAGCCGGATATAGGGGCAAGGCTAAAAGCGTTGCTGAAAGAAGATCCGAATATGCCAATGGGCCTTTGCATGAAAGGGTACCTTGCAAAAATGATGGGACTTAAAGGTTTGCATCAGCGGGCTCTTGCAATTGTGGAAACACTGAACGGCAACACATTCAATAATCTGGGTCACCGTGAATCTCTGCACATCAAGGCGCTTGAAGCATGGTGTGCCGGAAATCTGGAAAAAACTGCAGACATCTGGGAAGAAATCCTGCTCCATTATCCACACGACTGTATTGCCTTGAGACTTGCCTACTTCAACCATTTCTATAGCGGGGATGGGCGACGCATGCGAGATTCGCTGATGCGTGTATTTCCTTTTTGGGACCCCGCGCATCCACATTACGGTTATGTGCTCGGGTTGTATTCTTTTGCACTGGAAGAATGTAGAGAATTTGCATTGGCAGAGCGTTATGGCCGTGAAGCCGTAGCGATCAACCCTGAAGATGCATGGTCAGTCCATGCCGTTGCCCATGTCATGGAATCACAGGAGCGTCATCAAGAAGGCATTGACTGGATTGTTGGTCTGGAACCGCACTGGTCAAAGGTGAACAATTTCCGGTTTCACCTTTATTGGCACCAGTGCCTGTTCCATCTCGAGCGGGGAGAATACGAATCCGCCCTCGATATTCATGATCGATTGCTGGTGTCGGATCTGGATTCGGACTTTTATCTCGACTTGTGTAATGCAGCATCACTGCTGTGGAGACTCGAATTACATGGAATTGATATTGGAGAACGCTGGCAGGTTTTACTGGAGGCCGCAAAACGTCGTATTGAAGACCGTGATCTGGTTTTCGCATCGCTTCACTACCTGATGGTTTTGGCCGCCGCCGGGGACCATCAATCGGTCAACAGCATGATGGATGGATTCAGACAATGGGTCGATTCGGGCGATACCCAGGGGCAGGTCATGCATCAAGTCGGCATGACTTTGGCCAATGCCTTGATTGATATCCGGCAAGGCAGACCTGATCGAGCATTCCAGAGCCTGACCGGCATCCGCTATATGGTCGACTTGATTGGCGGCAGCATTGCCCAAAGGGATTTATTCAACATGATGTGTCTTGATGCTGCCGGCCAGGCATGCCAGCATCTGGCAATGCGGGCACTCGGAGCAGAGCGGACAACATTTCGCCCTCATTCCCGGTGGGCCTGGCTCCGGTATGCCCAGGCGCTTCAGCATGCACAGGATCAGGTCAGGGCCAAGGAAGCGTTCGATCACGCTTCGCGTCTTTACTCGGACTTCCACAATTAGCCCCTGTCGATGCGCCTCTTAATCAGTTTTGCGGCGCTGTTTCTGTCAATTTCGCTATTGCAGTTGAGCTCGGGTGCTATCAGCCCGCTCGATGCTCTGGCCGGTCTCCATCATGGATTTTCGAAAACAGCTATTGGGCTTATGGGATCCGCACATTTTCTCGGATTCTTTATTGGTTGCTGGTGGGCGCCGAGACTTCTCGGCAAGGTCGGTCATGCACGTACTTTTGCGACATTCTCGGCACTTGGAGCAATTGGTGCGATTGCCCACCCCCTGATTCCAGATCCCGGTGTATGGGCTGGTTTGCGTATTTTCACCGGATTGTGTGTAGCCGGATGCTATACCGTTGTTGAAGCCTGGTTTCAGGCAAAACTGACCAGGCAAAACCGCGGTCGAGTGATGGGGGTCTATCGCGTGGTAGACATCGCTGCATCTTCCGGTGCCCAGTTGATGATTGGTCTTCTTGATCCGGTTTCCTATGCCTCCTACAACATTCTGGCGATCATGTGTTGTACATGCCTGTTGCCCCTTGCCTTGACAACCTCACCGCAACCGATTACTCCCCAAGCCCCGAGACTGAAACCGATTGCCACCATCCTGCTTTCTCCACTTGGTGCGGCCGGCGTTCTGGTGGCCGGCCTGACTTCGTCTGCTTTCAGGATGGTTGGTCCGCTCTATGCTCAGGAAATTTCCCTAACCGCGACTCAGACCGGGTATTTTCTGGCGACGGTAATGCTTGGAGGCGCATTGGCACAGTATCCAGCCGGTTGGCTTGCAGATCGGTATGACCGTAGGCAGGTTCTGCTTGGTCTATCATTAATGAGTGCATTGGTCTGTTTTCCACTGGCGTGGGTCGGCCAGACGACATTTTTTCTGATTATCTCCGGAGCAATACTGTTTGGGATTGCAACATGGCCAATATTTTCCGTTTCGGCGGCGCATACCAATGACTTTGCAGACCCGGAAAAGTCGGTCGAAGTGAATGCATCGCTGATGTTCATTTACGGGGTTGGAGCAATATTCAGTCCCTTGATTGCATCGGTACTTCTTGATCGATTTGGGCCATCCTCGTTTTATGTCTTTATTGGGTTTGCCCATGTTTCCCTGCTGGCATACAGCATTTATCGCCGACGCAAGGGACGTACTGTCGAAAACCGGACCCGGTATACAATTTTTCCGAGAACCTCTTTCCAGATTGGCAGGTTGCTACGGCGAGACTCAAGAAAAGACGAGGGGTCGGTTATCAAGTAGTATTTTTCGACCAGAGCTATGGCTAAAAGTAGTGCGTGGGAGAGACGGGGTTGAAAAAAGTGGCGTAACCGGATTAACTATTCAACTCTAAAAAACATCCCTAATATTTAAATAGGAATCGAGAAAAAAGTAAAAAGCCTTGTTAAATCAGGGTATTAATGGTAGAATACTGTTTTTATCAACTTCACCCATTGGGTGAACAAATTCACCAACCCCCGAGAGAACAAGGCCACATGAAAATCCTACACTACAAGACCGCAAAAAGC